>JBNKHB010000089.1:259-8853 GCA_050290125.1 Robiginitalea sp. | reverse complement strand
TGTAGGAGGTGGCCAGGCCCATATTCAGGATACCCGCCATGATCATGAACAACAAGTACAGTCCAACCCCCGTAAAGAGATAAACGGTATAGGTATCGGTATCCGCAGTTTCCACCCCGGGAGTCTGGTTGCCCACGGCCCCGAACAGTCCCGCAAATCCCGAGACCAGCAGGTAGCTGGTTACCAGCAGCCCGATCATTACCCATCCGTTGTACCGGAGGAATACGTTTACGAAGGACTTGAAATTGGCCTTGAGGAATTCAAAGTAAACCGTGAGCAAACTGCCGAAATCCCGGTTTACCAACAGGTCGGTGAAGCGTTTATTTGGTTGTTCCAGCATAATGTCGGTTTAGGTAAATGGGGTAAACCACATAGTAAAACAGTACGATGGCCAGGCAACCTCCAATGATCAGGGCGGCCGCCCAGAGCGGCATGCCCGAATAGCGGGTAATAAAGCCTTCGATAAAGCCGGCGATCACAAAAAAAGGCAGGGTGCTCACCAGCACCTTGAGGCCGTCACGAGCGCCCCTCATAAAGGATTGTCTCCGGGAGTAGGTACCCGGGAAAAGGATGCTGTTGCCCATGATGAGGCCGGCGCAACCTGCCACGATGATTACCGATATTTCAAAGGTGCCATGCAGCCATATTTGCTTGTTGGCCTCCACAAACACGCCCTGTGTGTAGAAAAAAGTGATAAAGGCCCCCACCATCAACCCGTTGGAGAACAGGATGTACCCGGTACCGATGCTGGTGATCACCCCCAGGGCAAAGGCCAGCACGGCCACCCGGATGTTGTTGATGGTGATCCCCAGGAAGGTGCCCAATTCCCCGCCGCTGTCGTAGATGGCGGTGGGATCCCCCGCTTCGATGTTTTCCAGGGTCAGGTTCACATAGGCGTCCCCCAATATGAGCCGGACAAAGGAGGCGTCCCCAAGGGCCGATATAGCGCCGATGGCCGCCGAAACCGAAAAGATCAGGAAGGCGATGCCCAGGGTGCGTTGGTAGTTGAAAAAGAACAGTGGGAATTCGCGGAGCCAAAAGCCGAGGACTCGGCTGCGGCCTTCTTTCCGGTTCTTGTAGATCTTTTGATGGGCCTGCGAAGCCAGTGCGTTCAGGTAGAGCAGCGTTTTGCTTTCCGGATAGTAGGTCTGGGCGTAAGCCAGGTCGTTGGTCAGGTGAATGTAGCCGTCCGCCAGAGCGTCCGGGTGCAGGGAGGACGAGGCCTGAAGCGCTTTTTCAAATGCGATCCATTTTTCCTTATTTTGCTTCACAAATGCTGCCTCGCGCATGAGCCCTTCCTGGTACCGATTTAAAATTAGTATTTAATGGCCAACCTCCAAATAGGTACAACGCAAAATGTAAGCTTAGATTATACGGTAGCCGGAGTGGGGGAGCGCATCCTCGCCTTCCTTATCGACGCTTTTATCCTGTTCCTCTATGCTGTTTTGGTAGATCAGGTAGCCAGCTATATCGGTTACGTATATGAGGACGGCTGGACCCAGCGCGGCCTGGCGGCCCTAATTTTTCTGCCTGCCATGTGCTACAGTTTGCTCACCCAAAGCATCTTTAACGGCCGGACCGTCGGTAAAATGCTTCTAAAGATCCGGGTAGTAAGGCGGGACGGCAGCCCGGTAAGCTGGAGCAATTACCTGGTGCGCTGGATGCTGAGACTGGTAGATATATGGCTGTTCTTCGGCTCCATCGGCCTGCTGGCCATGTTGTTCTCCGAGCACCACCAGCGGCTCGGGGATGCCGCCGCCGGAACCGTCGTGGTGAGTACCCGCCAGCGGGTGAACATCTCCCACACCATCCTGGAAGAAGTCGCCGAGGACTATACCCCGGTCTTTTCCAATGTTACCAACCTTACCGACCGGGATGTCAGACTGATCAAGGAAACCTACCTGATCGCACGCCAGAGCGGGGATTACGGCACGCTCAAGGCCTTGCGGGACAAGGTGGAAAGCATCCTGGAGACGCAGTCCGAATTATACGACCGGCAGTACCTGGACACGGTGCTGAAGGATTACAGTTATTATACCCAAAAGTAAAACGGTGCTCGCAACTGCAGTAGACATGCTGGGAACCGTGGCCTTCGCCGTATCCGGCGTACTGGTGGCCATGGAGAAGCGACTGGACCTGTTCGGGGTAGGGATCATAGCCCTGGTGACGGCCATCGGCGGCGGGACGCTTCGCGACCTGCTGATCGGGGACGTGCCGGTAACCTGGATGCGGGAACCGGTCTATGTCTATGTGATCCTGCTCACTGCCGTAGTTGCCGTGATCTTCCAGGAGCGGTTGAGCGTCCTTCGCAGATCCCTTTTTTTGTTCGACACCCTGGGGATTGCGTTTTACACGCTGGTTGGGATCGAGAAAGGGATTGGTGCCGGATTGTCCCCGGTCATTTGCATTGCCCTGGGAACCATGACCGCCAGTTTTGGCGGGGTGCTTCGCGATTTGCTATGCAATGAGATCCCGGTCATCTTCCGAAGGGAGATCTACGCTACGGCGTGTATTGCCGGAGGCCTTCTGTATTTTTTGCTGCAGGCTGCCGGCCTTGCGGAACCCTGGGGGTACCTGAGCGCCATTGCCGCTGTGATCCTGATCCGCTTGCTGGCCGTTCGCTTTCACATTGCCCTGCCCGACCTGTACCGCGGTAAACCGCCAGTGAAATAGGGCTATTCCGCCGATCCTACTTCACGACCCTCGCTTCCAGGATATACACGTTTTTCATGGGCCATTCCCCGTCGTCGATTTCTACCTGGTTGATGGCGTCAACCACCTCCATACCCTCGATTACCCTGCCGAAAGGGGTGTAATCCCCGTCCAGGTGATAGGAGCCGGGCTGGGTCACCACGATAAAGAATTCATAGGGCGAGGCCAGCATGTGCGGGTTGTCGATCTCGCTGGACGGCATGGAAACGGTACCGCGGTGGTGCCTGTGTCCTTTCCGGGTATCCGGCGGCAGCAGGTAGCGGCCTATCTTCGTCCGTTTCCGCGAAGTCTTCACATTGTCTGCGTTCCCTCCCTGAATGATGAAGTTGGGGACCACCCGGTGGAACATGGTGCTGTCAAAATACCGCTGCCGGGTCAGGTATATGAAGTTTGCCTTGTGGTAGGGGACGTTGTCGTACAGCTCGATGGTAAAATCGCCCATACTGGTCCGCATGCGCACCCGGTTGGCCTTCAGGTCCTTCTGGTAGTTAAAGAAGAAATCGATCGCGTTGTCTTCCGTTAGGGTAAAGGCTTCCTCTTCCTCCGCTTCGGCGACCGAATCGGTTGCTGCACTATCCGCAACGGCCGCTTCGGCTGGTTCGGATTCGGGCCTATTTTCGTTACTTTGTTCTCTGCAGGCCGAACCCAGGATCATCAGGATCAGGGCGGCCGCCAGCGATTTCAATTCCGGCATGACATTCGACGATTTTTCGCAATTGCTCCCAAAAATAAAAAAACTCCCCCTACCGGGGCCGGAAGCCCATTTCCAATTGGCTCCTGAGATGCGCCGCGAAGCGGTAACGAATTACCGCCAGGTGGCCAGGCGTGGCCGTGAGGCCGCCGTGATGGCGCTCTTCTATCCCGATCCGGGAGGTGAGGTACGCTTGTTGCTGATCAAAAGGCCGTCCTATCCGGGAGTGCATTCCGATCAGGTGGCTTTCCCGGGTGGCAAACGGGAAACGGGGGATTCAGACCTCCTGGCAACCGCGCTTCGGGAAACCCGGGAGGAGGTAGGAGTGGCGCCGGAAACCATCAGCTATCTGCGCCCGCTGAGTCCCCTTTACATCCCTCCAAGTAATTTTACGATGAGCCCTTTTGTGGGGATGACCCATGAGCCGCCTGTGTTCCGACTACAGCCTTCCGAAGTAGCTGCACTGATCGAAGTGCCGCTGGCCGAAGTGCTGGACGAGGCTTCGCTAAGCAGCAGGCAACTCAGCACTTCTTATGCCCGGCAGATAGAAGTTCCCGTCTTCCTCCTGGACGGGCAAGTGGTTTGGGGCGCCACGGCCATGGTACTGAACGAACTTAAAACCCTGCTGCTGCAAAGCTTCTGATACGAATTTTTGTATTTTAGCCCCCCATGGGACTTTTTAAACAGAATCCTTTCGGGCACATCCTATTCCTTAAAAAATGGTTGATCCGCATCATGGGCCTGCTAACCCATCAGCGGTACAAGGGATTTAACAGGCTGGAAATTGAGGGTTCCGAGATTATCCGGGAATTACCGGAAACGGGTGTGCTCTTTGTCAGCAATCACCAAACCTATTTTGCGGATGTGGTGGCCATGTTCCATGTCTTTAACGCCAGCCTTAGCGGACGGGTGGACACGATCAAGAATATCGGCTACCTCTGGAACCCCAAACTCAATATATATTATGTTGCGGCCAAGGAGACCATGGGGAAAAGCCTTTTGACTAAAATCCTTGCCTATGCCGGTTCCATCAGTATCGAACGCACCTGGAGAGCCGACGGGCAGGATGTAAACCGCCAGGTAAAGTTCAGCGACATTACCAATATCGGCATGGCCCTTAAGGACGGCTGGGTGATCACCTTCCCTCAGGGGACCACCACCCCCTGGAAACCGCTCCGGAAGGGAACGGCCCATATTATAAAGCGCTACAAGCCAATTGTGGTCCCAGTAGTCATTGACGGCTTCCGCCGTTCGTTCGATAAAAAGGGCCTGTTCATCAAGAAGAAGGGCATCCTGCAGTCCATGGTGATCAAACCGCCCCTGGAGATCGATTACGACAATGAATCCGTGGAAGAGATCATCGAACAACTGGAATACGCCATCGAGCAGCACCCGTCCTTCCTGAAGGTGATCCCCGAAGCAGAACTACTGGCCTACGAAGCCTCCCACAAAGAGCGCAAGTGGCGGCCTAAGAAGGCCTAGTCTTCCATGCGTTGCAATTCCTTGTAATTGCTGTAGAGTTTCCGTGTAAGCAGTCCGTATAACAGGAAGTAGATCCCGCCCATCAGTGCCGTAAACACAATTCCCGCAACGGCCATGATGCCCATCACCACCCATTTCAGGTGTTCCGGATCCGTGGTGGCATCCGGCGATTGGATGTGTAGGCTGTCTACCAGGTTGTCGCTGAAGAACATCCCTCCGATAAATACCGCGAAGAAGATCAGGATCATGCTCAGGCAGAAAATCACATAGTTTTTTACCGTCCGCCGGGTCCGGATGATACGCTGCATCAGGTTGCTGGCATTGTCCAGCACGGAGATCTCCCGGTAGCGTTTGTAAAATTGCAGGATATAGAAAAGGGCAACCCCGTACTGGATAACGGTAAGACCGATCAGCAGCCTGTGGATTCCGAGGCTGCGCGCCACGTCGTAATTCATGCCGTCCCGGAAAGAGGGGATAAGGTAGAGGAGGTGGGGCAGGATAAATTCAATGATGCTTATAAAGAAGATCCAGCGTACCAGCGAGGATGATTTTCGCCAGATCATCCGGTGGATTTGTTCGTAAGAGAGTTTAGGCAGTTCCTGTTCCCGCGTCTGCCAGTCCTTCTTTAATAATTCCAGTTCGTCCATCATAGCCTTACGGGTTAAGAATGGTTCGTAATTTGGTTTTGATCCGGCTCATTTTCACCCGGGCATTTACCTCGCTGATACCCAGGGTATCCGCTATTTCAGTGTAGTTTTTATCTTCCAAATACAGAAAGACCAACGCTTTATCTATATCCCCGAGCTGCCGGACGGCACTGTACATGAGTTTCAGTTGCTGTTCCTCCGTAGGGTCATACTTCTCGGCGCTTATCTTGTATACCACCGAATCGTAATTCTGGGTCTTTGGCTGTTTTTTTGATTTTCGGTATAGGGTAATTGCCGTGTTGAGGGCAACCCGGTACATCCAGGTACTGAATTTGGAATCTCCCCTGAATTTGGGATACGCCTTCCAGAGCTGAATGGTTATTTCCTGAAAAAGGTCGTTATGCGCTTCCCGGTTGTCGGTGTACAGGCTGCACACCTTATGAACAATGTTCTGGTTCTCTTCAAGCTCGGAAACAAACTGATGCTCAAGTTCCTTTCTCACACGGGTTGGTTGATTGTTCAGCCCGTTCCTTGCGTTGCGATTAAATTAAGGTCGAACGGGTCTGTACACGATTAGTAGGACAAAGCGTCCGATTGTTACAGGTGGGAGAAAAGTTATTACTCCCGGTAGTCCAGGGCGGGTTCGCGTTCACCCAGCAATGGAATGTATTTGAAATCCGGGCCGCGGCGTTCCTGGAATTCGGCTTTCGCCGCCTGCAGGGTCTCCGGCTCGGAAAAAAGATCGATAGCGGTCCGGGCCAGGGTGCGGGCAGCCGTCATCATGCCTTTAACCCCAATGCCGGTACCTCCGGCGGCAACTGCCTGCCAGCTGTGCGCGGGTGTCCCCGGCACCCAGGTAGCCACTCGCAATCCCCCAGTGGGTACTGCAAAGCTCACATCCCCAACGTCTGTGGAGCCTCCGGCCTGGCCCGCATCCTTCAGGGGTTCGATTTGGAGGGCCTGTTCCGTACCCAGGCCCGGTGTGCCCAGGCTCTCCTGGATCTTCGATGCAAATTCGGCCTCTTCCGGCGTATAGCTTACCCCACCGGCGGCAACAAGATTGCGGTGCATCACCCGTTGAAGGGTTAGGTTGGGCAACAATTCATGGGTCCCGCCGATCATTTCGTAATCCATGGTAGTACCGGTGCCCAGAGCAGCCCCTTCGGCAGCTTTCACGATGCGGTCAAAGACGTCGATGACTACGTCGCGGGTGGTATGGCGGGCATAATAATACACTTCGGCAAAGTCAGGCACCACATTCGGGGCCTTACCGCCATCGGTGATCACATAGTGGATACGGGCATCTTCCGGGATGTGTTCCCGCATCATATTGACCATCACATTCATGGCCTCCACCCCGTCCAGGGCCGACCGCCCCCGATCCGGCGCGCTCGCCGCATGGGCGGATATCCCGTGGAAGCGGAATTTAGCAGATTTGTTGGCAAGCGCCGCTCCCGGATTCGCGTTGTTGGCAGATCCGGGGTGCCAGTGCAGGGCGGCATCCAGATCGTCAAAAAGCCCTGCGCGAACCATATATACCTTGCCGGACCCGCCTTCCTCGGCCGGACATCCATAAAAACGGATGGTTCCGGAACCTCCGGATTCCTCCAGCCATTCCTTTGCTGCAATCGCCGCCGCCGCGGAAGCCGTCCCGAATAAATGGTGGCCGCAGGCATGACCGGCCGCACCCCCGGCCGATTCCTTACGGGGCACCGCTTGCTGGGAGAGCCCGGGCAATGCATCGTATTCACCCAGGATACCGATGACCGGGGAACCCGAACCGTATTCCGCAACAAAGGCCGTTGGGATACCGGCCACGCCGGTCCGGATGTTGAAACCTTCGTCCTGCAACGTTTTTTGCAACAGGGCCGAACTTTTGGTTTCCTGATATCCCATTTCCGCCCATTGCCAGATCTGCAGGGCAATTTCCCCATAGTTTTCCTGGCGGGCATCAAGTTGTTCCAGAGCTTTATTCTGTGCAAAGAGACCTGAGCAAACAAGAGATAGGAATAAGACGGATAATGGTTTCATAGAGTTTTTGGTTTAGGGGTAAAGATACAAACTGGGAGTATTTATTAGACCCACAAACCGGGTATCCTGCCCGTCCACTTTCTTTACGGAGTTAAAATCCGTTAATCTTCTGAGTACGATGCGGATAATTTCTACTTTGTAGTGAATGATGGATTACCGCTTTCGAATATGCACCTTCCTGGTGGGCCTCTTTATCCAAGTAGTGGCCCTGGGCCAGCAACTTCCGTCAAATACAGAGGATCCCGGAGCGTCCATCCGGATTACCGGGATGCATATACCGGCGGATATCTTCGGCAACCTGAACAACCGTGCCCGGATAGAATGGCAGGCGGATACCGAACTTTCGGCAGCTATTGCCCTTTTTCACGATACCTACGGCCCGTTTTCGGAGCGGGTACGGGTGGAAGTTTTGATGAAGCGTTCAATGGGAAACGGGATGTATCTGTTTACGGGCGGCGCCATAGAAAGTGAAATGAATCCGAATGCCCTGAGCCGGGGATCCAACATCGGTTGGATGGGTGGTGCCGGGTTTGCGCCAAACAAGAACCTGTCCGTTGAGGCGGGGTTCATGATCTCCGTCACCCGGCCTCAAATAGGGTATTTTGGCTCCTTGTCCCAAAAGAACGGCCCGTTCCTCGGAGCACGCTTCAGGTATTAAACCGGGTCGGTATCCGCACTGTTGCGCGGGTGAAATTTTTGGACGACCTCCGACAGATGCGTGCGGTCTACGTGCATGTAGACCTCTGTTGTAGTGATACTTTCGTGCCCCAGCATTTGCTGAATGGCCCGGATATCCGCCCCGTTCTGCAACAAGTGGGTAGCAAAGGAATGCCGGAAGGTGTGTGGGCTTATCGTTTTCCGCAATCCGGCTTTGGCGGCCAGATCCCGAACAATGGCAAAGACCATGGCCCGGCTGAGTTTCCGTCCGCGGCGGCTCAGAAATACCGTCTCCTCAAAGGTGGTGTCAGCCGCCTGATGCGGGCGGATTTCTTTCAAATACAGGTTTATACAGCTCTGATTGTGACGGGATA
>JBNKHB010000089.1:0-249 GCA_050290125.1 Robiginitalea sp. | reverse complement strand
CTGCCTTTTCCGGTCACCTTGATAAAGCCTTCGTCAAAAAAAAGATCGCTTAGCCGCAAATCGAGGAGCTCGGAGACCCGAAGCCCGCAACCGTATAGCGTTTCCAGCATGGCGCGGTTTCGCTCGCCTTCCGGCAGCGATCGGTCGATCGCCCCGATCACCCGGTCAATCTCCTCAACGGACAACGTATCCGGTAGTTTCCTGCCGACCTTGGGCGACTCGATAAGGTCCATGGGGTTGTCCCTGCGG
>JBNKHB010000088.1:0-9122 GCA_050290125.1 Robiginitalea sp. | reverse complement strand
TCATGGCCCTCACGGGCCTGGTGCTCGGCTTTGTGCTGGCCTACTTTGCCGGCAGGGGGTTCCGCGTCCTGCAACTGCTCGCCCTGGCCCTGCTGTTGCTCACCGCGGTGGACCTGCTCCTGTTATACGGGTCCAAAGGCCGGATCAGCGCCAGGCGCTCCCTGCCGGACAAACTCTCCAACGGGGACCAAAACCCAATCGGGATCCGGATGGGGAATTCCTACCTCTTCCCAGTGCAATACCAACTCATCGATGAGCTTCCCTTCCAGTTCCAGAAGCGCGACTTTTTGCGGAGCGGTTCGCTGGGGTCCGGGATGGACTGCGAGCTGGGGTATTCGGTACGGCCCGTTGAGCGGGGAGTATACCGCTTCGGGCAGCTTAGGGTTATGGTATGCAGCCCCCTCGGACTCGTGCGCAGGCGCTTCAATTTTGATGCCGATCAGCAAGTCCCTGTATACCCCGCTTTTCTGCAACTGCGGAAATACGAACTGATGGCAGCCTCCAACCGGCTCTTTGAACTGGGCCTGAAGCGGATCCGGCGAATCGGGCATACCATGGAATTTGAACAGATCAAGGAATATACCCCAGGCGACGACGTCCGCAATCTTAACTGGAAGGCCACCGCCAAGCACAGTCGATTGATGGTGAACCAGTATCAGGATGAGAAATCCCAACCAATCTACTCGGCAATCGATACCGGACGGGTCATGCAGATGCCATTCGAAGGGCTCAGCCTGTTGGACTACGCCATCAACGCATCCCTGGTACTGAGTCGGATCGCTATCAAAAAACAAGACAAGGCAGGCGTATTCACTTTTAACAGACGCGTGGAGAACCGTGTGGCTGCGGACCGTCGCAGTTCGCAAATGCAGCTGATCCTGGAAACGCTATACAACATCCGGACCGATTTTGCCGAAAGCGACTTCGCCCGGCTCTATATTGATTTGAAACGTAACCTGAACCAGCGAAGCCTCTTGCTGCTCTACACGAATTTTGAAACCCTGGATGCGCTGCACAGGCAGTTGCCTTACCTGCAGGCCCTGCAACGACAACACCTGCTGGTGGTCATCTTTTTCGAGAATACCGAACTCCTGGATTTTACGGCCCGGGAAGCCGGCACCGTCCGGGAGGTCTTCCAGCAGACCATCGCGCGCAAATTTATTTTTGAGAAAAGGCAGATCGTCCGGGAATTGCAGCGTTACGGGATCCAGGCCTTACTTACCCGGCCGGAGGACCTTACCGTCAATACCCTGAACAAATACCTGGAAATCAAGGCCCGGGGACTTATCTGATCACAACCGGGGAAAGACTGGTCCGTTCGTTGTGAGTTTCGTATCTTCTCTGCCCTCACCTGCACTTTCCATATGAAACGAATCGAGATCAACAAAGGGCCTAAAATTGAAGACTATCAGGCCTACAGCAGCCTTCGGGCAACGGTGGACGCCTTTCTGGAAGCCGCACCCGGATATGCCGAACCCCTGAAAGGCCGTACGGTGTGGATGGTCAATTCCACCGCAACCGGAGGCGGTGTGGCCGAAATGCTGCCCAGCCAAATGAGGATATTGCGAGAACTTGGGGTATCCATCGAATGGCTGGTGATCGAAACCGGGGATTCCGGTTTTTTTGAGCTAACCAAACGCATACATAATTCCATCCACGGCAGCGGCGAGGGTCGGTTCTCCGAGGCCGACCGGGAACCCTATGAGCGGGTGAACCGCAAAAACCTGGATCGGGCGCTGGCGCTGATCAAAGACGGCGACATCGTCGTGATCCACGATCCGCAACCCATGCCGCTGGCCGGCATGCTCAAAGAACAACGGGACATCCGCTGCATTTGGCGCTGCCATATCGGGCTGGATTCCGAGAACGACACCACACGGCGGGTTTGGCAGTTCCTGCAGCCCTACTTCGGGGATTACGACCATTTTGTATTTAGCCTGGAGGAGTACGTACTCCCGCAAATGAGGGACCGCACGGCGCTGATCCCTCCCTCCATCGATCCGTTGAGCCACAAGAACCGGACGCTGCAGATGCATAAGGCCATCAGCATCTTGATCCAGGGGGGCATAATTCCGCACAACCCCGAGAATCCCAGGCTGTATAATGATTACAACCACCAGGCCAGGCGCGTGCAGCCGGACGGCAGCTTTGGAAGCGTAAACCAACCCGGATCCTTTCGCCTGATCTATCGGCCCGTAATAACCGAGATCTCCAGATGGGACCGCCTGAAAGGTTTCCGGGAACTGATGGAAGCCTTCGTCTACCTGAAGCGGAAGAACGCGAAACGGACCGATACGGATGCCCTGGATTACAAACGGATCGCCATGTCCGGACTGGTACTGGGCGGGCCCGACCCGCAATTTGTCACCGACGATCCGGAAGGAGAAGAGGTGCTGGGCGAGCTCATCCGTTTCTATCAGGAGCTGGATCCGGATATCCAGGCAGATATCGCACTGATGTTGCTTCCCCTGGACAATCCCAAGGAAAATGCCCTGATCGTAAATGCGCTGCAGCGTTATTCCGTGATCGTGGTACAGAATTCGCTGCAGGAGGGCTTCGGGCTTACCGCCACCGAGGCGATGTGGAAACAAACGCCGGTGCTGGTTTCCGGGGCGGCGGGGTTAAAGTTCCAGGTTGCCCACGGACAAACGGGCACCATCCACGAGGATCCGACGGACATTGAGGGATTGGCAGACGCCATGGAGTACATGCTCAGCCACCAGAAGGAATTGGATAAATGGGGTTTTAACGCCCAGAGCCGGGTGGTGGAGCACTTTACCCTCTTCAGCCAGATCGAGGCGTGGCTGCAGCTGTTCGGGAAAATGTAGATCAAACCGGGAGAATAGCAATCCAAACTGGAGGTAGCCTCCAAGATCGGCTTCCGGTATATTGGTCTGTGTGTAAAAAACACTTAACTTTCCGATCCATACCATCTAAGCAAATGAAGAAAAGATTTCCCATTGGCCTGCTGGTACCGGCATGCCTGATGCTGGCCTGCAACTTCGGGCCGGACGTACCCGTAGAACAACCCGTTGTAATTACCCAGAACGACAGCCTTGGCAAGATCGTGGCCGATGAAAGCCGCTCCGCCATTTCGGCACACGTGGCCGAGGGGCTGGAACTGAGCCTCTGGGCATCCGACTCCCTGGCGCCGGATCCGGTAGCCATGGACATCGACCGCCAGGGCCGCGTCTACCTTACCAGGACGAATCGCCAAAAGAATTCGGAATTCGACATCCGCGGCCATGTGGATTGGATGACCCGTTCGATTAGCCTGCAGTCCGTAGAAGACCGCAGAGCTTTTCTGCGGGAGGAGTTCGCCACCGAACGCAGCGAGGAGAACGAATGGCTGCAAGACCTGAACAACGATACCATCCACGACTGGAGGGACCTGGCCGTGGAAGAAGACGAGGTCTGGCGGGTGGAGGACAGCGACGGCGACGGCCTGGCGGACCGCTCCACCCGGATCCTGCACGATTTTGCGGATGAGATTTCGGATGTGGCCGGCGCCCTTATGGTTGGGGACGACGAGATTTTCGTGGGGATCGGTCCGGATATGTGGCGGATTACCGACTCGAACGGGGATGAGGTATTGGATACCAAGGAATCACTGGCCCACGGCTTCGCCGTGCATATCGGCTTTGGTGGGCACGGCATGTCAGGGGCCATCAAAGGGCCTGACGGAAAATTGTACTGGGGGATCGGAGATATCGGCGCCAGCATCACCGCCAAGGACGGTTCCAAGCACCACTATCCGAACCAGGGCATCATCGTACGCTGCAATCCGGACGGCAGCAATTTTGAGATCTTTGCCCGCGGCCTTCGCAATACGCACGAATTCGTGTTTGACGCCTACGGCAACCTGATCACCTCGGATAACGACGGGGACCATCGGGGCGAGAGCGAACGCCTGGTGTACCTGGTGGACGGCTCGGACTCCGGCTGGCGTACCAACTGGCAATTCGGCAAGTACACGGACCCGAAGAACAACGGGTATAAGGTGTGGATGGACGAAAGGCTGTACGTTCCCCGCTGGGAAGGACAGGCCGCCTATATCATCCCCCCTATCCAAAATTATCACAACGGCCCGACCGGTATGATCTACAACCCGGGGACCGCCCTGGGGTCCAAATGGCTGGATAAATTCTTCCTGGTGGAATTCATCGGCGACCCTGCCCGCTCGCATATATGGGCCTTTGACCTGCAGCCCAAAGGCGCCGGTTTTGAACTGAAGTCCGAAGTGGACGTGCTCAGCGGGGTACTGCCCACCGGTATACGTTTCGGACCGGACGGAGCCCTCTACCTGGCGGATTGGATCAACGGATGGGGCACAAAAGATGCCGGCCGTATCTGGAAACTGGATGTTGTGGCAGGCGAAAACGACCTGGAGGCGCAGCGGCAGGAAACCAAACGGCTGATCGAGTTGGATTACGGCGAGATGGACACGGATTCGCTGGCGGTATTGCTCGCCTACGGAGACATGCGGGTGCGCCAGCTGGCCCAGTTTGAACTGGCGGATCGGGGACGCCGCGGGTATCGGATCTTTGAGGAGGCGTTGGCAGCCGGAAATGACCAGTTTGCCCGCATCCATGCCATTTGGGGCATTGGCCAACTGGCGCAGGACGATGAGGACCGCGCTGAAGTCCTGGTACCGCTGCTGGAGGACCCCGACAATGAAATCAAGGCCCAGGCCGCCAAGGTGATCGGTGATATAAGATATGCAGATGCCGGCGATGCCCTGTTGCCGCTCCTGGATCACAGCGAACCGCGGGTGCGGTTCTTCGGGGCACAGGCCCTCGGTCGGATCGAACACAAAGCCGCCATCGAGCCACTATTGAACATGATCGCTCAAAACGACGATCAGGACGTTTACCTGCGCCACGCGGCCGTGCTGGCGCTGGCGCGAATCGGCGAAGCCGAACCTATCCTGGCCCTGGCAGACAACGAAGACCCGTCCCTTCGATTGGCAGGCGTGCTGGTCCTTCGGCGGATGCAGCACCCGGGCGTTGCCGGCTTCCTCAACGACAGCGACGAATACATCCTGGCGGAAGCCGCCCGCGCCATCAACGACGACTGGTCTATTGAAGAGGCACTTCCGGCCCTGGCAGCCATGCTGGACCGTAGCGGGCTTCAATCCGAACCCTTGCTTCGTCGCGCAATCAATGCGGCGCTCAGGACCGGCACCCCGGAAGACCTGCAACGCCTGATCCAATTTGCCAAGAACGATTCGGTCCCGGCCGTATTGAGGGGAGAAGCCCTCTCGGCCATCGGGACCTGGGCTTCGCCTTCCGTCCTGGACCGCGTGGACGGCCGTTTCAGGGGGGAGATCCACCGCGACTCAACGGTGGTGCTGCAGATGATGGAAGGCGAGATTCCCGGCCTGCTCGCGGATAATGATCCCTCTATAATCATCGGGGTGTCACAGGTGCTTGGCAACCTGGGGATCTCCGATTACAACCAGCGCCTCCGCTCCATTTTTGACAGTCATCGGGACCCTGCCGTTCGCGGCGCCGTACTGGAAACGCTTAGCACCCTAAGGGACGAGCAGATCGGCCGGTATTTGCAACTGGGGATGCGGGATGCGGACCCAAGGGTCCGTACCACGGCCATCCGCCAACTCCCGTTAATGGATATCGAACGGAATCGCCTGCCCGGCATCGTTTCACCCATCTTCCGTACGGGTAGTGTGGGGGAACAACAGGGGATGCTTGCCACCCTGGGTGAAATGCCGCTTGACAAGAGCCGGCCCGTACTTGAGAAACTGATCGGGGACGCAGCGGCTGACCGCCTGGCCCCCGACGTGATCCTGGACCTGATCGAAGCCGTGGAGGCCACTGGCTCGGATACGCTGGTGCAGTCGCTGGACCGCTTACGCACACAGGGATACACTGTGGACGCTTTTAAAGAAACCCTCTATGGGGGCAGTTGGTGGCCGGGCCGCCAGGTCTTTAACAGCAACCCGGCCGGGCAGTGCGTACGCTGCCATGCCGTGGATGGCGCCGGCGGACAGGTGGGTCCCGCCCTTGATTCCATCGGGAAGGTCCTGACGCGCGAGCAGATCCTGGAATCTTTGATCGAACCGGGCGCCCGCATCGCGCCGGGCTACGGCTCCGTTACCCTGACCCTGAAAGATGGGCAGACCATTACCGGCATCCTCCTGGAGGAACGGGCGCGGGAGACGATTTTACAGGGCAATGAAGCGGAACCACTGGAGATCGCCAATTCCCGCATTGCCAAACGCGTGAACCACCCGTCGGCCATGCCGCCTATGGGACGCATACTGGAACGACGCGATTTGCGCAACCTTATTGAGTACCTGGCAAGCCTTAAAGGGGAAAATCCATGAAGCCACTGACGTTTTGCGCGCTCGCTTTGGCGACCGCGGGCCTGCTGGGGTGCCGCGAAAATCCAAAGCAGGCCGAAATGCCCGATAATATGCACCAACCCGTATACCTGGAGGCCGGCAGCCTGGAAGTGTTGTCGGAAGGATTCAATGAACTCATAGCGGAAGACGCCCGGCTGGAGGTGTTGGCGGAGAATCACGAATGGACCGAAGGCCCGCTCTGGATCGAGGACGGCAATTTCCTGCTTTACTCGGACATCCCGGAGAATACGGTGTACCGCTGGAGTGAAGATGGCGGTGTACACCAATACCTTAAACCTTCCGGTTTTACCGGTACGGATTTTAAAGGGGCGGAACCAGGCTCCAACGGCCTGTTGCTGGATCCGGAAGGCCAGCTGGTGCTTTGCCAGCACGGTGACCGGCGCGTGGTGCGTATGTCGGCTCCGCTCGCTGAGCCCGCCGCCGTTTTTGAAACCCTGGCGGCAGCCTATGAGGGGAAGCGTTTGAACAGCCCCAACGATGCGGTCTACCACAGCTCCGGGGCACTCTATTTTACGGATCCTCCGTACGGGCTTCCCGGACAGATGGAGGATCCGGAAAAAGAGCTAAACTTCCAGGGGGTATACCGGCGGATGCCGGATGGAGCAGTCCAACTGCTCACCGATGAACTCAGCCGCCCAAACGGCATTGCCTTTTCACCGGACGAGTCCACGCTTTATGTGGCCAACTCGGATCCGGAGCGAGCCATTTGGATGGCATATGAAGTACAGGAGGACGGGCAATTGGGTCCCGGCCGGGTATTTCACGATGCCACGCCGCGTACGGCTACAGAAAAAGGCTTGCCGGACGGGCTGAAAGTGCATTCCAGCGGGGTGCTGTTTGCTACCGGACCCGGCGGGATATTCGTATTCGGTGCCGATGGGGAGGTGCTCGGGAGGATCCTTACCGGGCAGGCTACGGCGAATTGCGCATTTAATAAAGACCAGTCCATGCTTTATATTACGGCAGATGCCTACCTGCTGCGGCTGCCGTTGAAAAAGTAATCTTCTAAGGTTTAGGGGAGGCCCGAACGGGCTCAAAGAAGCCCGGGCACCTGCCTTGCTGCCGCCTTGAATTCGCTCATCAGCTTTGCCACAATTTCACTGGCAGGCAGGATGTCGTGGATCAAAGCCGCTACCTGTCCAATCTCGAGTTCTCCTTCCTCCAGGTCGCCTTCGAACATGCCGCGTTTGGCCCGGGCGCGGCCCAATAATTCCCGGAGTTCTTCGGGTCCTGCACAGCGCGCATAAGCGGCCTCCACATCCCTGTAGAATTTATTCTTGAGCAAGCGGACCGGCGTAAGTTCCTTCAGCGTAAGGGTGGTATCCCCCTCACCTGCGTCCACAACCCGTTGTTTAAAGGCCGGATGCGAGGAGGCTTCCTCACTGGCTACAAAACGGCTCCCCACCTGTACCCCGTCCGCGCCCAGGACCATGGCGGCCAGCATGGCCTGCCCGGTGGCGATGCCACCTGCGGCAATCAAGGGTACGTCCACAGCCTCCCGGACCGCCGGGATAAGGGTCAGGGTGGTGGTCTCCTCCCGGCCGTTGTGACCCCCAGCCTCGAATCCTTCCGCCACTACTGCATCCACCCCGGCCTCCACCGCTTTAACGGCAAAGCGGACGCTGCTGACCACATGGACCACCTGTATCCCCGCCGCCTTCAATTCGGCGGTCCAGGTCTTTGGATTACCGGCAGAGGTGAAGACAATGGGTACCTTTTCCTCGCGAATGATCCGCATCAACAGCCCAATTTCCGGGTACAGCAAGGGTACGTTCACTCCAAAAGGCCTATCGGTTGCCTGCTTGCATTTGCGGATATGTTCCCTGAGCACCTCCGGGTACATACTGCCGGCTCCGATCAGTCCGAGTCCTCCGGCGTTAGATACCGCCGAAGCCAGGCGCCAGCCGCTCGCCCAGACCATGCCGGCCTGTACGATCGGGAATTGAATGGAAAATAGTTCGGTAATTCGGTTTTTCATAGGTTTGGATGGATTGACGGTCTCCGGCTTATGAAATCACCCCGGATCCAACCAGTTCGTCTTTCAGGTACCAGGCGGCAAACTGTCCTTCGGTGATGGCCGACTGGGGCTTTTCAAAATCCACGTACAGTCCTCCTTCCACCTTATAAAGGGTGGCCCGCTGCAATTCCTGCCGGTAGCGGATCCGTGCCATAACCTCCATGCTTTCATCCGGTTTCAGGGCCAGATCCGGCCGGACCCAATGCAATTCAGCATCGGAAATAAAAAGCGTGCGCCGGTAAAGCCCGGGATGGGATTTTCCCTGACCGGTATATATGATATTGTTGTCCACATCCGTCTGAATGACGAACAACGGTTCCGGAGTGCCTCCAACATCCAGGCCCTTGCGCTGGCCGATGGTAAAAAAATGCGCGCCCTGATGGGTACCCACTACTTTGCCATCCGAAGGCGCATAGCGCTGCTTTTCCGCAAAATATGCCAATTCCTCCCTTCGGTCTGCGAAGGCGGGAGGAACCGATTGGTAGCGGCCCGCTGTGGCCGGCACCTCAACGATCCGGCCTTCCCGGGGCTGTAGCTGCTGCTGCAGGAATTCGGGCAGCCGGACTTTCCCAATAAAACAAAGGCCCTGAGAATCTTTCTTGTCCGCAGTGATCAGGTCGTTCTCGGCAGCAATCCGCCGGACTTCCGCTTTTTGCAAATGCCCGATGGGGAAGAGCGCCTTTCCCAACTGTTCCTGGCTGAGCTGACAGAGAAAATAGC
>JBNKHB010000087.1:0-9136 GCA_050290125.1 Robiginitalea sp. | reverse complement strand
CCAGTCTTCTATGCCGAATAAAGTATAGGAAAAAGCTGCCAGCCAATAGTGCATATGGGGTTTGTCCAGATATTCCTCCGTCCCTTTCCACAGGCTGAGAAAGTCCTGCTCCTGTACCATCCGCATGGCCATAACCGCAAACTGGGCCGAGTCATTTTCCATAAGGGTGGCGGGAAGCCCGGCAATATAGGCTGCGACAATGGCAAGCAGGCTACCCCAGAAGATCCGGTCCGAAATCATAGCGACCATTTTTGACGGGCCAGCAGAAAGAGCCGCGCAAACGTCCAACCGAACAGGCCTCCGAACAGTATCCCGGTCAACACATCCAGCGGGAAATGTACCCCCAGGTAGATCCGGCTCACCGCAACCAATAAGGCCCAGAACAACAACATGAACTTGGCCGCCAAGTATCGGGGGCCCCAGAGCAAGCTGAAAAAAGTAGCCAGGGCAAAGCTGTTGGCCGCATGGGCAGAAAAATATCCGAAGGAACCTCCGCAAGAAGCCTTGACCAGCCGTACCAGGCCGTCCAGGGCGGGATCGTGACAGGGACGCAGCCGGGCCACCCCGTATTTAAAGAAATTAGCCAATTGATCGGTACAGGTAATCAAGAGACCGACGGTCACCAACAGTACAGCTGTACCCTTCCATCCGAATTGCCGCCAGGCCGCCCAGGCCAGCAACAAGTAAAGCGGGATGGCCAACCATTTATCGGAAAGCGCCAGCCAGAAACCGTCCCAGGCCGGGCTGCCGGAGCCGTTCAGCCAGAGGAATAATTCCCGGTCCTTTTCCAAGAGCGCTTCCCACATGTCAATCCTGGTATCTGCCCACTTCGCGGTCGTAGAAATCCGTAGCCTCCCCAATCAACTTTTCAGCTTCGGTCTCCAGTTCCTTGCGGTCTTCCGGACCGAAGTCCTCCAGCCACTCCACCTGGTCATTCTCCAGGTTCAGGATAAAGCGCGGATACTCGGTATGCACGATAAAGATCGCATCGGGGTAATCCGTATTGTCCGCGAGCAAGAATCTAGGCACTTCCATAGGTTTGAATTTCCCCGGACAATACCGGGATTGATACTGTTTATCAGGAGGCTACAAGACGCGCCGTCATATACCGGAACCGAAGATACAACATAATTGAAGAGGCCGTAAGGGCCGCCAACAGGCCGATCCAGATCCCGGTACTTTTAAGCGAGGTGTGCAACCCCAGGTAATAACTGATCGGAAACCCGATCAGCCAGTAGGCGATGAACGTAATGACGGTGGGTATTTTCACATCCTGCAGCCCGCGCAACGCTCCCAGCACCACTACCTGCAGCCCGTCCGATATCTGGAAGAGCGCAGCCACGAGCAGGAGTTGGGAAGCGATGGTCAGCACCTCCGTATTGTCCGCCAGGTTCAGGACATCGTCCAGATCCAGGTACAGGGTGGGCAGTGCATGCCGACCGATTGCGAAGAGGATGGCGAAAACGATCATCATCAGGGCCGTCATCAGGAATATGGAGCCCGCGATCCGGCGGAGTTCGGGATAGTCCTTCCGGCCCATCTGGTTCCCCACCCGTATCATGGCCGCAACCCCGAGGCCGGTGCCGAACATAAAAGTCATACTGCTCAGGTTAAGCGCGATCTGATTGGCGGCCTGCGGGTTTTTGCCCAGCACGCCGCTCAGCCAGATGGCTGCCGTAAAGATGGCTACCTCAAAAAAGAATTGCATGGCCGAAGGCAGGCCCAGGCGTAAGATCTTGCGGAGCATGGCCTTGCCGATATGGCGGAAACGCAGGCGCTGGATGTAGGCATCAAAAACCTCCCGGCGCTTGAAGAGTTGCCAGATAAATACGCACATGGCTGCCCGTGCTGCCAGGGTTCCCACTCCTGCGCCAACCACGCCGAGCTTGGGGAAGCCCAGATGGCCGAAGATCAGCAGATAATTCAGGCTGATGTTGATTACGTTGGCCGCTATGGTAGCGTACATGGGGTACCGGGTTTGCGATAAACCTTCCGAAAATTGTTTCAGCGCCTGGAACAGGGTAAGCGGCACCAGGGACAACGCCACCAGGTTCAGGTAAGGTTGCGCCAGTTCCACCACCTCCGGCGGTTGGTCCATGGAGTACATCAGCGGCTTTGCCAACAGGATCCCCAAAAAAAGCAGTACGCCAAGGATGCTGCACAGGACCAGCCCGTGCTGCAGGACCCTGCGCCCCTCCGCCGGGTCGCCCGCACCATCCGCTTCAGCCACCAGCGGCGTGATGGCGGTGGAAAATCCGATCGCCAGCGACATCCCGATAAATACAAAGCTGTTCCCGAGCGAGACCGCCGCCAACTCGGCCGTTCCCAGCTGGCCGACCATGATGTTGTCGGCGAAGGCCACAAAGGTGTGCCCCAGCATCCCCAGGATCACGGGGGAGGCGAGTCTGAAATTATAGCGGAATTCTCGGGTATAGGCGCTCAGCAAAACCGGGGTTTATTCGGATTTCTTGGCCGCTTCCCAGTGCAGGTCCATTTCTGCGAGCGACAAATCATGGAGGTCCTTTCCGGCCTCCCGCGCCCGTTCCTCCAGAAACCGGAACCGGCCGATGAATTTCTTGTTGGTGCGCTCCAACGCATTCTCCGGGTTGATTCCCAGGAAGCGCGCGTAGTTGACCATGGAAAAGAACACATCCCCTAACTCCGCTTCCAGGGCATCCTGATCTTCTGCAGCGCGGGCGACTTCCATCTCGGAAAGCTCTTCCTTTACCTTGTCCAGCACCTGTTCCGGGGCTTCCCAGTCAAAACCGACGCCCGCTACTTTCTCCTGGATGCGGTTGGCTTTTACAAGCGCCGGCAACCCGGCGGGAACGCCTTCCAATACGCTCTTCTTGCCTTCCGCCAACTTGATCTTCTCCCAATTCGCCTTAACGTCCTCCGCCCCGGACACCTTGGTATCCGAATAAATATGCGGATGGCGGCGGATCAACTTTTCGCAGATCCCGTTGGCCACGTCCGCCAGGTCAAAATCCCCGGTCTCAGAGCCGATCTTGGAATAGAAAACAATGTGAAGGAGCAGGTCACCCAGTTCCCCCGATATCTCTTTCTTGTCATCCTCCAGGATAGCGTCTCCCAACTCGTAAGTTTCCTCAATAGTCAGTTGACGCAGGCTATTCATGGTCTGCTTCCGGTCCCATGGACATTGCTCCCGGAGCTCGTCCATAATGGTGAGCAAACGGTCTACAGCGGCAAGCTGTTCTTCTCTGGAATTCATGGGCCTTGGAATTTGGGCAAAGGTACAAATCCCCCATTTTGGTAGCCAATGGAATTTGCTGTAATTTTAAAACGAAGGATCACTAACCAACCGGCTCATGCCCACTTTCCTGCGAATTCTCCTGATATGCTTTTTGCTCATCACCGCATGCCGCGCCCCGGAGCGCTATGACCTGGTGATCCGCCACGGTATGCTCCTGGACGGGAGCGGTAATCCGGCCGTACAGGCCGATATCGGGATCCGGGGGGACAGTATCGCGGCCGTCGGCGATTTGTCCGCAGCCGAAGCCGGCGAGGAGCTGGACGCGGACGGCCTGCACGTTGCTCCCGGTTTTATCAACATGCTGAGCTGGGCGAACGTCTCGCTGCTGGTAGACGGGCGTTCGCAGAGCGATATCCGGCAGGGGGTTACCCTTGAGGTCATGGGCGAGGGCCATTCCATGGGGCCGCTCAACGCCTCCATGAAGGAAGAGATGCAACAGGATCAGCAGGACCTGAAGTACGAGGTCAGCTGGTCGACCCTGGGCGAATACCTCCGGCACCTGGAAGACAAGGGCGTTTCCACCAACGTGGCCTCCTTTGTGGGCAACGGCACGCTTCGGGAACATGTAATGGGCTATGAGGAACGCGTCCCGACCCCCGGGGAATTGCAACAGATGAAAGACTTGCTGGAACGCGAGATGCAGGATGGAGCCGTGGGCCTGTCCACCTCCCTTATCTACGTGCCCAGCGGCCATGCCGACACCCCGGAGATCATTGAACTCGCGCGAGTTGCCGCCGCCTATGACGGGATGTACATCTCGCACATCCGCAGCGAGGAAGACAGCCTGCTCCGGGCCGTCCGGGAATTGATCGAGATTGCGGAGGCCGCGGACATCCGCTCCGAGATCTACCATTTCAAGGCCTCCGGGGAAGCCAACTGGCATTTGCTGGATAGCGCCATCGCCCTGGTGAACGATGCCCGGGAACGCGGGCTGCAGATCACCACCGACATGTATATGTACAATGCCAGTTCCACCGGCCTCAATGTCCTTTTACCCGACTGGGCCAAGGCGGGCGGCCATGCGAGCACCATTGAATTGATGGCAGACCCGGCATCACGGCGCAGGATGATCGCGGAGACCGAATTCCATGTTCCGCCCTCCAATATACTGTTGGTGGGCTTTAAAAACAGGGACCTGAGGCACCTGATCGGCAGCACCCTGGAAGAAGTGGCCCGGGTAAGGGGGTTGCAGCCCGCCGAAGCGGTTGTGGAGCTTATTGAAGAGGACGACAGCCGGATCCAGGTGGTATATTTCTCCATGAACGAGGCCAATGTGGAGAAGAAACTGGCCCTCCCTTATATGTCGGCCTGTTCGGATGCGGGCTCGTATACCAACGAGGGGGTATTCCTGGAACAGAGCACCCATCCGAGGGCGTACGGCTCCTTTGCGCGCTTGTTGTCACATTATGTTCGGGAGCGGGGGATCATCAGCCTGGAAGAAGCGATCCGCAGGCTCACTTCGCTACCGGCTGAAAACCTCAAACTCAGCCGGCGCGGCCGGCTGGTCCCCGGCTACTATGCCGACCTCGTACTGTTTGATCCCGACTCGGTCCGGGACCAGGCCACCTTTGAACACCCACATCGCTATGCCACCGGGATGCAACACGTCTTTGTGAACGGGGTACAGGTATTGCGGGACGGGGAGCACACCGGCGCCACCCCGGGCCGCTTCGTGAAAGGGCCGGGATACCGGCCATCCAATTAAATTCCTGAAAATGAAAAGAATCGCACTACTCCTTACCGCACTCCTGGCGGTGCCGACAGCCGCCTGTTCCCAGCAATCCTCCCTGATCGCGGATGGGGCCGAACTCAAGCTGGTCTCGGATCAATTCAGTTTCACCGAAGGGCCGGCCACCGCCCCCGGCGGGGACGTGTATTTTACGGACCAGCCCAACGACCGGATCTACCGCTGGGATGCCCGAACGGATTCCGTGGAGGTGTACATGGAACCTTCCGGCAGGGCCAATGGCCTTTATTGGGACGGCAATGGGAATTTGCTGGCAGCCGCGGACGAGAAATTCGAACTCTGGCAGATCGGCCCTGCGAAGAACGTCAGTATACTGGCCAGCGGCTTCCACGGCCTGGCCTTTAACGGCCCCAACGACATTTGGGTACACCCGGACGGCACCATCTATTTTACGGATCCGTATTATCAACGGCCTTATTGGGAGCGGACTGAAAAAGAACTGGAAGCCGAGCAGGTCTATCGCCTGGAACCCGGGGACCCCGAGGTGCACCTGGCCGCAGACGGCCTGGTCCAACCGAACGGCATTATCGGCACTGCGGACGGCAGTACGCTCTATATCGCCGATATCGGGGACCGAAAGACCTATCGCTATGTAATCAACGAGGACGGCACCCTGGGGGAACGCAGCCTGTTGACGGAAATGGGCTCGGACGGGATGACCCTGGACTCGGAAGGCAATGTGTACCTTACCGGGCGGGGCGTCCATATTTTCAGCCCGGACGGGGAACTGCTGGCCCATATTGAGGTTCCTGAGAACTGGACCGCCAATGTCACTTTTGGCGGGACCGACGGCAAGACCTTGTTTATTACCGCCATGGATTCCGTGTATACTCTGCGGATGAACGTGTCCGGTATGCATTGGAAACCTGAATAATCAAATACGCTAAATCATGAAACGCATATTCACTACGCTTTTTTTCTCGCTAATGTTGATCCCCCTGTCGGCTCAGCAGGATAGTATTCCCCTGCCTTACCAGCCGGCTTCGGAGGTCAGTTGGGAAGGCCCGGAAAAGGAATACGACACCTCCATCTGGCAGACCCGGGTGGTCACCAACGTCTCCGTCCCGAGCATGACCGTATTCCGGCCGGAAACTGCCAACGGCGCTGCCGTGGTCATCGCCCCGGGCGGGGGCCTGTACGGTCTGAGCATTGAAAGCGAAGGCCGGGAGGTGGCCCGGTGGCTTACCGAAAAAGGCTTTACGGCCTTTGTGCTGAAATACCGGCTGGTGCCTACCGGCGAGGACGGAATACGCGAGATCTCCGAACTGGGGGCCAACGATCCGGCCACGCTGATGAAAAACGTGGCCCAGGTACTGCCCTTCTCGGTTCAGGATGGGAAAAGTGCCGTCGCATATGTTCGCAACCACGCCACGGATTATGGAATCGATCCGGCCAAGATCGGCTTTATGGGCTTTTCTGCGGGCGGGGCGGTTACCATGGGCGTGGGTTATACCGGTTCCGGCGAATCGGCACCGGATTTTATCGTCCCGGTCTACCCCTGGACCGATGCCTATCCGGTTGCGGCAGCGCCTGAAGGGGCGCCTCCGATGCTGGTCATTTGCGCTACGGACGATCCGCTGGGGCTGGCTAAGGGGAGTGTGGAACTGTATTCCGCCTGGAGGACGGCTGGGAAATCCACAGCACTTCATATGTACAGCCAGGGCGGGCACGGTTTTGGGATGCGGAAGCAAGGCTTGCCTTCCGATACCTGGATCGAGCGTTTTTACGATTGGTCCAAAGTCCATATTTTAGGGAACGCAACAACGCCCTGACGCATGCCCCATACCCATCCGTTCAGAAACATGAAGAGGCCCGGCTTCATCCATCTCCTGTTGGTGGCAACCTTAGTGACATCCGTGCTTCAGGCGCAGGATCCGTCGCGTTTCAACGACGAAATCCAACGCCTGAAAGCCCATACCGACAGTGTCTGGAATCCGTACCGGCCAACCTTGCTCTTTACCGGCAGCTCCAGCATCCGGATGTGGAAGGGACTCGAACAAGCCTTTCCGCCCTATCAGGTAATCAATACGGGCTTCGGGGGTTCGCAAGCCTCGGACCTGCTGTTCCATCTGGAAAGCCTTGCGTTGGACTACAATCCGCTACAGGTGTGGATCTATGAAGGCGACAACGATCTTGCCGAGGGCAAGAGCCCGTCCAGGGTTATCCGGGATATGCGCGCCGTGGTCTCCGGGTTGCGGGTGAGATATCCGGGTTTGCCCATCGTTTTGATCGCGGCCAAGCCGAGCATCAGCCGTTGGCGGCTGCGCGGTAAATACCGAAGATATAACCGAAAACTGGCCCATTGGGCCGGAAAGGACCCGCTGCTGAGCTATGCCGACGTCTGGAATCCGATGTTGCTGGAGGACGGCAGCCTGAATACGGCCCTGTTCATAGAGGATGGGCTGCATATGAATACCGAAGGATACCGGATCTGGAGTAGTGTCCTGAAAGCCTATGTACAACCGACTAAACAAAAAACGACCCCATGAAAAAAACGTATTGGAGCAGCGTACTGATCCGCAGTATGTTCATCGCAATCCTTGGCCTGGCGGCCTGGGCCTGCCACCAGGACCGCGCCCCCCAAATTAGTTTCCCGGCTACGGACCTCACGTCCAACGCCCTGATCCCCAAACCGCAAAGCGTTTCTGCCTCCGGCGACGCCTTTGGCCTGGACCGGCATGTAGGCATTTTTGATGCCTCCGCGGATAAAAGCTTTCAGGGGGTTGCCGTATTCCTGGCACGGGATCTGGAAGGAAGGACGGGCCTGCGCATCCCTGTGGATTCAGATGGAGAAGGGCTTTACAGGGGTATCCATTTTAACCATTCGGATACCGCCCCTGCAACCGGATATGAGCTCCGCATTACGCACGATTCCATCCTCGTCGAATCAGCTACGGCTGAAGGGGCGTTCAACGCCGTCCAGACCCTCAGGCAATTGCTGCCCGAAAAGGCAAACGACACCCTGGCGGAATATCCGATCTGGCCGATCCCTTCTGGCACCATTTCCGACCGGGCGGAATTCACCTACCGCGGAGCCATGCTGGATGTGGCCCGCCACTTCTTTTCGGTGGAGGACGTAAAGAAATATATCGACATCATGGCGTACTACAAACTCAACGTGCTCCACCTGCACCTGACTGACGACCAGGGCTGGCGCATTGAGATCAAATCCTGGCCCAAACTCACTGAGGTGGGCGGCAGTACGGAGGTAGGCGGTGGCGAAGGCGGTTTTTACACCCAGGACGATTATAAGGAGCTGGTGGCCTATGCGGCCGAGCGCTTTATTACCATCGTACCCGAAGTGGATATGCCGGGGCACACCAATGCGGCCTCGGTGGCCTATCCTATCCTGAACGGTAACGGCAAGACGCCTGAGCTTTACACCGGCACCCGGGTGGGCTTTAGCACCTGGGACACCCGAAAGGATACCGTTTATGCCTTTATCGACGACGTGATCCGCGAGATCTCCGAAATGACCCCCGGGCCCTACTTCCATATCGGCGGGGATGAAAGCCACGTAACGGCCAAGGACGACTACATATATTTCGTGGAACGGGTGGAGCCTATCGTTCATAAATACGGCAAGATCATGATCGGGTGGGACGAGATCGCCAATGCCTCGCTCGACAGCAGCTCCGTAGCGCAATTCTGGGCGGATGAGGAAAATGCCCGCCTGGCCGTTGACCAGGGGATGAAGGTACTGCTCTCCCCTGCCCGAAAGGCGTATCTGGACATGCAGTACGATTCTGTTTCCAAGTACGGCCTTCACTGGGCCGCCTTTATCCCGGTGGACAGCGCTTATATCTGGAATCCGGCGACTTACGCGGCAGGAATCGGCAAGGACCGGATCCTTGGGATCGAAGCCCCGCTCTGGTCGGAGACCATCAGTGAGATTTCAGAACTGGAATATTTGGCATTCCCCCGCCTGCTGGGTTATTCCGAATTGGGCTGGACCAACCCGGCTCAGCATTCCTGGGAAGAATACAAACTGAGGCTGGCTGCGCAAACCCCATATTTCAGGAGGATGGATATACGTTACTATCCTTCGGAACGCGTTCCCTGGGAAGAACCGGATTTTCCGGACCCTCAGACCAGGGATTGATCGGGCCGACTAT
>JBNKHB010000086.1:4590-9228 GCA_050290125.1 Robiginitalea sp. | reverse complement strand
GTTTTATTTGAATATTTTAATTGCCCAGGGGGTTGATCGATCCTTCAAACGGGATGCGGTGCAGGATGGAACGTCCCAGGGTAACCTCATCCGCATATTCCAGTTCGTCCCCCACCGGGATCCCGCGGGCAATGGTAGTGAGGGTTACGTTCAAACCCTCCAGTTGCCGGTAGATGTAAAAATTGGTGGTATCCCCTTCCATCGTGGCGCTCAATGCGAAAATCAGCTCGCCTACCTGCCCGCTACGTACTTTTTCCACCAGCGCGGTAATGGTCAGGTCCTGCGGGCCGATCCCTTCCATCGGGGAGATCTTGCCCCCCAGCACGTGGTACAGCCCCCTGTAGTGGGCGGTAGCTTCAATGGCCATCACGTCCCGTATATCCTCCACTACGCAGATCAGGCTGCGATCCCGTTTGGGATTGCTGCAAATCCCGCATAGCTCGGTATCCGAAATATTATGGCATTCCCGGCACCTGCGGATGCCGGTGCGCAGTTCGGAAAGGGCAGTGCTCAGGCGTTGTGTCTGGCCTTCGGGCTGTCGGAGCAGGTGCAGCATCAACCGAAGGGCCGTGCGCTTGCCAATGCCCGGCAATTGCGAGACTTCTTCCACCGCGCGCTCCAGCAATTTGGATGAAATTTCCATACAGGCAAAATTACGTATCTATTTTAAGTTTCGTACTTTGGGTTCCAAATTAATTCGGCGGCCAGCCGGCGCCGCAACCCTTTAAATTGCAGGTATGGCAGGCTCCGGCAACGGGCCGCCGCACCGGCGTATCGCTATGACTCCCTCCCATATTCTTTTGTTGATCGGCCTGTATTTCATGCTGCTGTTGCTGATCTCCTACTTTACGGGCAAGAACGATTCCAACGACGACTTTTTTAAAGCGGGGCGCAGGTCGCCCTGGTACCTGGTAGCTTTCGGAATGATCGGAGCTTCCCTCTCGGGAGTGACCTTTATTTCTGTGCCGGGCTGGGTGGAGAGTTCTGAGTTCAGTTACATGCAGGTAGTATTCGGGTACCTGGCCGGATACCTGGTGATCGCCTTTGTCCTGATGCCGGTTTATTACCGCCTGGGGGTGACATCTATCTACCAGTACCTGAGCCAGCGCTTTGGCCCGGTAAGTTACAAGGTGGGGGCGCTTTCCTTCTTTGTCTCGCGGGTGCTGGGCGCTTCCTTCCGACTCTTCCTCGTGGCTATCGTGCTGCAACAATTTGTTTTCGATGCCTGGGGCGTGCCTTTTGAGGCCACCGTGGTGCTGTCCATTGCCCTGATCTGGATCTACACGTACCGGGGAGGGATCAAGACCATCGTATGGACGGACACGCTGCAAACGCTCTTTATGTTATTGGCCGTTGGCCTGTCCATCTACTTCATCAACCAAAGCCTGGGATGGGACCTGTCGGGTTTCCTGGCTTCCGAGGAATTGGAGCAATTTAACCAGATCTGGTTTACCGACTCCCTGGCCGACCGCAACCACTTGCTCAAATCCTTTTTCGGCGGGATGTTCATCGCCATCTGCATGACGGGCCTGGACCAGGACATGATGCAAAAGAACCTCACCTGCCGCAACCTGCGGGATGCCCAAAAGAACATGATATCCTTCTCGGCGGTTTTGATCGCCGTCAATTATTTCTTCCTGTTGCTGGGAGCGCTGCTTTTCATTTATGCGGAGCGGTTCGACATCGGAATCCCGCTGATGGACGGTAGCCCAAAATCGGACCTTTTATTCCCGGAGATCGCCCTGAACAGCGGCCTGGATCCCTGGGTGGCCGTAACCTTTATGCTCGGGTTGATCGCGGCGGCGTACAGCAGCGCGGATAGCGCGCTGACCTCGCTTACCACCTCCTTCTGCGTGGATTTCCTGGCCATCGAAGAGCGGCCGGAAGCCACCCGCAAAGGCCTCCGCAAAAGGGTACATGTCGCCATGAGCGTCCTGCTGGTGCTGGTGGTGATCGCATTCAAATATATCCTGGATCGGAATGTTATCGACGAGCTGCTAACGGTAGCCACCTATACCTACGGCCCCTTGCTCGGACTCTTCTCCTTTGGGCTGATCACCTCCTATAAAGTCCGCGATTCGCTGGTATGGGTGATCGTGCTGGCTGTGCTGGCTATCATCGTCCTGATCGCCAATCTGCCAGCGGATCTCCTGGGCGGTTACCAGATTGGATATGAATTGTTGCCGCTGAACGGGCTGTTGACCTTCCTGGGGCTCCTGGCCATCCGAAGCAAGGGGAAGCGGGAAGTGAAATAAACGACTAATACGTGCCGGTGGCCAACATGACCAGCGTACAGGCTTCTATCGCCTCCACGCCATTATCTTCCAGCAGTTTTTGGAATTCCGGATTTTCGGTGCCCGGATTAAAGATTACCCGCTCGGGTTTGAGCGCGAGCAAGGCCTTGTAGAACGGTTTCTGCCGCATTTGATTCATATAGAGCGTTATGGTGTTAATTCTTTGGAGGTTCTCCAAATTACGCTTAATTTGTATTCCGTAAGCGGTTCCCTCGACCAAACCGAACGCAACAGTATCTATCCCCTTTTCTGCCAGTTTTTTCATAGCAATATTGCTATATCGATAGGGTTTCAGGGAAGCTCCGAAAACGAGGGTGCTTTTCAATGGCGTGCCGTTAAATTGTGTTAAGCAGTGTAACGATGTCTAATGTAGTACGTCTATAGTACAAATTTAAACCCGAGTCGATTATTTGAATCGAAATAATATAGATACATCATTGGTAACGCTGTATTTTTTATAGTTAATGGTTAGTGTTTAGTATAGCTTATCAATGACAAGGAGCCCCGGTGTACGCCGGGGCTCTGTTTTTACCCCTCCATAGTGCAGGTTGTTAAAATTTCCCTCCTTCCGTAACATATCCCGCCGGGGTTCGTCTTGTAAGCGTATTCATCAATCAGGTCGATCTCATCAATCGCATCAATCAAAAAACGAACCGTCATGAAAACGCGCTTCTTGGGCGCGGTACTCCTTTGTATTTGCTTCCTCTCCACCGCTAAAGCCCACACGGATCCTGAAACCGATTTGGAAATCGGCAGCGTCACCGGAATGGTCATCGATCAAACCCTGCAACAACCGGTAGCCTACGCGGCTGTCGTTATAAAAGATGCCTCCGACGGCAGTACCGTGGAAGGCGGTATCACGGCAGAAGACGGCAGTTTTGAGATCGGGAGGCTTCCCATAGGCGACTTTACCCTGCAAGTGCAGTTTATAGGATATAAGACCTATATCCGGAACTTTACCATTACCCGTGGCGAGCGCGATGTGGATTTCGGTACCATTGCCCTCGAGGAAGAAGCCACGGAACTCACGGGCGTGGAGGTAACCGCCGAACGGACCACCATCGAGCAGAAGATCGACCGCAAGGTGGTGAATGTGGGCAAAGACCTGACCACGGCAGGTGCCACGGCAGCAGAGATCATGAACAATATCCCTTCCCTGAACGTGGACCAGCAGACCGGCGAGCTGACGTTGAGGGGCAATTCCAACGTACGCGTCATGGTAGACGGCAAGCTCTCCAACGTGCCGGTGGCCCAATTGCTGCAACAGATCCCTTCCACCTCCATCAAGTCCATTGAGCTGATCACGAACCCGTCTGCCAAGTACAACCCGGAAGGCATGAGCGGCATCATCAATATCGTGCTCCACAAGAATGCCAATATCGGGTTTAACGGGAACCTGAACATGGGGCTGACCAAGGGCATTGAAGCCAAGTTCAATACCTCCCTGGACCTGAATTACCGCAACGGCAAATTCAATGTTTACGGCAATGTGGGCAGCAATATCGGGAAGTGGATCAATGACGGGGACATCATCCGGTCCGAAGAGAATTCCCAGCAGTTCTTTGACTTTTTCAACAACAATAAGTCTTATTTGTACAAGGTGGGAATGGACTTCTACCTGAACGACCACAATACGATCTCCTTTTTCACCAATCAGAATTATTTTGACGGCGGTGGAAACGGCAGGACGGAAGTGGTCTATTACGATGAACCGAACCGGAACCTGGTTCAAAACCTCGACAATCTGGAGGACAATCACAGTCAGCAATACAATTTCGATTACAAACTGCAATTTGCCAGGGAAGGTCATGAACTGGAACTGGAAGTGGATTACAACCGCTTTAACCGCGACGAAAACGCCGACTTTACCTCCTCAGGTGCATTCCTCTTTCCGGACTATATGGATTTTGTGGATACGGAGCGGACCCAGACCATTGCCAACCTGGATTATGTGAATCCTGTGGATTCTTTGACCAAAATAGAACTGGGTGTTGAAGCCCGCCTCTTTGAGACCGATACCGAGTACCGCTCTACCGGCCTCTCCTTCAATGCAACCGGAGATTTAGTCCCCACCCCCAGTACGGACTTCAACTATACCATGGATATTTATTCCGGTTATGCCACCTATGGCCAAAACTTTGAAAAATGGTCCTACCAGGCCGGCCTCCGGGTGGAAAACGTGGAAGTTAAAGCTGATACGAACCTGCGCCGGGCCTTTACCGATCGCTATACCCAGTTTTATCCCTCGGCTTTTGTAACCTATACGCCAAGTGAAAAAAACCAGTTTCAACTCAGTATGAGCCGCCGGGTGGACCGTCCGGGCCTTGGCCAGGTGAATCCGATC
>JBNKHB010000086.1:0-4580 GCA_050290125.1 Robiginitalea sp. | reverse complement strand
AATGGGCCACCCCGCTGATCTCCTCCTTCGGAAACCCAAGCCTCGTACCACAATTCACCACGTCTTTTGAGGCGAATTACACACGGCGCATCAAGATGGGCAGCATCACCACCGGGGTCTTCTACCGGTTGATCAAGGACGAGATCAATCGCGCCATCTTTATCGACCGGCTGGATCTGAACAAGTCCATCCTCACTTACGATAACTTTGATGATACCGATGCGTACGGACTGGAGGTATCCTCCAACCTCAAGCCCATCTCATGGTGGAGCATCAACGCGAGTTTTGACCTGTACCACCAGACCCAGCGCGGCCTTACGGAAAGTCTGGACGGTGGTGTTGCGGACCCCTCTGCGGAAGACATTGTAACCCGGGAACTGGAGGTGGACAATACGGCCTGGAACCTGCGGATGAACAACAGTTTCAAGGCCACTAAGAACCTCACCTTCCAGCTTTTCGGCTTTTACAGGGGGCAAAACCGGAGCGTACAATTCACGGCCAAGCCCATGTACTTTGTGAACACCGGGGTCCGCTACAGCTTTGCGGGCGGCAAGGGTACCTTAAGCCTTAATCTCAACGACATCCTCAATTCCATGCGCTTTGCCGTTGAGGCGGACCAGCCCATCCCCCAGCGGGGTCGGTTTGATTGGGAGAGCCGTACGGTTTATGCGGGCTTGTCGTATCGTTTCGGAAGCGGAAAAAACAGGGCGGTTTCAAGGAAACGTCGCGATTCGAACACCAAACAGGGCAGCGGCGGCGTATTCTAGAACAGCATACGGCGGGCCCGGGACGGATTGGTTGGTTAACGCTCCGGGTTCAGCTGATAGGGAACCCCGACGCTGGCGTCGGGGTTCTTTTATTCGGTCAGGCCGGTATCCCGGCCATCCAGGCTCAGCCGGTTCTTGACTTCACGGTATTCCCGAAGCCCTTCCTTCCCCTTGTCCCGCGCCCAGGGTTCCAGCATATCGCGCTCCCCCTCGTAGGACATATACGGGACCCCCATGCCGCACGAGCTTTGCACCAGGTCGATTTGCATCAGGATCAGCTGGCGGCTGCCGGCAAATTCGGGCAGCATTGCACTGTATGCTTCCCATTCGGGATCCGATGGGTGAAAGATGCGGGCCTGGCCGTAGGCCCTGAGGATCAAAGGCTTTCCTTCAAAAGCGCAGAACATAAGGGTCATCCGTGGGGATTCCAGCAGGTGCGCAGCCGTCTCATTGCCGCTGCCGGTCAGGTTCAGCCAGAGGATTTGCTCGGGCGAAAGTACGCGCAGCGTGTCCATGCCCTTTGGCGAAAGATTCACCCGGCCATCCGGCGCGGCCGTGGCCACAAAGAATACTTTTTGCGATTGGATAAATTCGATATGTCCGGGCCGAAGCGCATCAAATCTTTTTCCCATACGGTGAATGTTCCGGAGCTTCGATTACCAGCGGATGATCACGCTGCCCCAGGTAAAGCCGCTGCCAAAAGCAGCCAGTACCACCAGGTCCCCTTCCTTAATCCGTCCTTCTTCCCAGGCTTCCGTCAGCGCGATCGGGATGCTGGCCGCAGTAGTGTTCCCGTACCTCATGATATTGTTATAGACCTGGTCGTCACTTAACCCGAACTTTTTCTGAATGAATTGGGAAATCCTGAGGTTGGCCTGATGGGGGATCAGCATATCTATATCCCCCGGCCCCAGTCCGTTTGTCTTAAGGCCCTCCATGATCACTTCGCTGAAACGCACCACCGCGTTCTTGAAGACGAACTGCCCGTTCATATACGGGAAATAGGAGGTGTCTTCGGGATCGTTGTCCGCCAGAATGTCGGATACCCAGCGCTTGCCCATACCGGGGGCCAGCAGGGAAAGTTCCTCCGCATGCTGTCCCTCGCTGTGCAGGTGGGTGGAAAGGATCCCTTTTTTCGGATCTTCCTCCCGGCTTAGGATGGCTGCCCCTGCGCCGTCCCCGAAAATGACCGAAACGCCGCGTCCCCGGGTGGTCATGTCCAGCCCTTTGGAGTGCAGTTCGGAGCCGATCACCAGGATATTCCTGTACATCCCTGTTTTGATATACTGGTCGGCCAGGGAGAGCGCATATACAAAGCCGGAACACTGATTGCGGATGTCAAGGGCCCCCACTGTGGGCAACTCCAGGTCCCGCTGCACCAGGACGCCCGGCCCCGGAAAATAATAGTCGGGACTCAGGGTTGCGAAGACGATAAAATCAATCTCGTTTTTGGAGATCCCCGCGCGTTCGATGGCGATCCGGGCCGCTTTTACTCCCATGGTAGTGGTGGTATCTTCACCGGGGACAACATGCCTCCTTTCTTCAATGCCCGTCCGCTCCCGGATCCACTCGTCGTTGGTATCCATCAGCTTGGACAGGTCGTCATTGGTCACTACCCGGTCGGGGACGTAGAAGCCCAGGCCCGTGATTTTTGAATTGTACATGCTTGCCGTTTAGTTTGTCCGCCATCCCGCAATCCAATTCGGAGGAAGCGAAGAATAAAAATACCGATAAATGCCTTGTCGGCCCAATAACAAACCCAAAACTTTATTACCCGGGGGTTCAGCCTGGCAAGTCGTAGCGCTCGAAACGCTTGGTGTCTACTCTGGCCTGAAGATCGTGCAAGAGATTGTATAGTCCGAAGAAGGTCCGGTTCATGTAAAGAAAATGCCGGGAACCGCGACCTGAATTCATTTGCCTGAGTTGCGAATCGTTGCTGAAACGCTCACCCAGAGCGGCGATTTGCTGCCAAAACACCGGATCTGAAAAATCAAAGTGATCCGCCCGCAGCGGTCGGGTGAAAAGCTCCAGCATTTCCCGGAAGAGCCCTTTGAAATATAGCACTTCCTCAGGGCCGTCCTGCGCAGTAAGGATTTCAAGGTGTATCAGCTTCTGGGAAAATACATCCTCATCCGCCTCAATCCCCACGCGGGCTATATCAAAATACGGTTCATAGAACGATTCCGGGATCTCCTTGATGCATCCAAAGTCAATTACGATCAGGTTCCCGTCCGGACCGACCAGGAAATTCCCGGGGTGCGGATCGGCGTGCACGGTCCTTAGCCGGTGCATTTGGAACATGTAAAAATCCCATAATGCCTGACCCAGGCGGTCGCCCTCCTCCCTTTCAAATCCGTCCCGCGTGAATTCACTCAGGTGGCGGCCCTGCATCCAATCCATCGTAAGGATGCGTTCGGAGGACCACTGTGGATGGTATCCGGGAAAACGCAGCCCCGGCAAATGTTGGCAGGCACTGCTAATGGCCTGGCTGCGCCTCAGCTCCAGGAGATAGTCCGTTTCTTCAAGGAGTTTGCCCTCCACCTCCTGGAAGTATTTTTCCGTGTCCTTTCCCTTTAGGTTCAGCATCCTGAGCGCTATGGGCTTCACCAAAGCCAAATCACTGCTGATACTCTCGGCTACCCCGGGATATTGGATCTTAACTGCCAACTCCTCCCCATCCTTAAAGGCCCGGTGTACCTGCCCGATACTCGCCGCATGAACCGCATGTGGATCGAAGCTGTCGAACAGCTCTTCCGGGTGGGCCCCGAAATATCTTTTGAAAGTCTTGCGCACCAATGGGGCTGAAAGCGGGGGAACGGAAAATTGGGCAAGTGAAAATCGCTCCACATAGGCGCGCGGCAGCAGGTTCTTTTCCATGCTGAGCATCTGCGCCACCTTAAGGGCACTGCCTTTCATGCGTTTTAACCCGTCGTATACGTCCCGGGCGTTGGCCTCGTCCAGGCGGTTGCGATCTGCCTCCGGATTTATTATTTTTTCCCCGTAATACCTGAGGTAATTGCCCCCGAGTTTCACCCCGGTTTGCACCAGTTTGCCAGCGCGCTCCATCTTGGTAACGGGTATCTGATCCAGGGTGTTCATGGCTTGTATTTTATAATTTATGTTCCTTATACAGAAACTTCCCAAAGTCCATCACGCGTTCCAGGGGGGTATAGTCAACGATATCGAAGAGCGTATGGACCGATTTCTCAATGGCCACATCCGTTTTTTCAAAGGAAGCGGAATCGTCACGAATCCAGAACCTCAGCAGGAAAAGGGTCTGAATCCAGACGGATTCTGCGAATACTTCCGGCCGGAACTTTTTCAGTCCGCCCTTTTCAGGGGTTTCCTCCCCATCGAGCAGCTCCCTGGCAAATGACTTTACCTCCGATCTCAGTTCGGAGAGTTGTGCGAGTTGTTTTAATGACTTGTCATTTAAATCCAGGGAAAGCAGGACGTAGGAGCGGTTTAAGGCCAGGAGTTCAAAAAATGTGTAGAAGAAACTCAATAGCCGGTCTCGTCCGCTGTACCCTTTGTAGTTCTTATCCTTCCGGATCCGTGCCTGCGTCTGGGTGAAAAAGGCAACCCAGACCTGTTTTTGAAGACTTTCGATGGAACCGAAGTGTCTATAGAAGTCCGATTCCTTCCAGCCGTTCTCCTTGCAAAACGCATAGACGGATGCGGTTGGTGCGCCTGTTTCCAGGACTGCGGTCATATAGGAATTAATGATTTCGGCCGCGTTCGGACCTTTGGAAACCTTTGTGGCTGGCATACTTTTAATGTTTAAACAAATTTACTTTTTATTCCACATTATCG
>JBNKHB010000085.1:0-9264 GCA_050290125.1 Robiginitalea sp. | reverse complement strand
GAATGACCATATCCATTTGCCCGTGAGAAGCATAAATGCTCAATCCCGAGTAATCCCGCGGTTTGAAATCTTCTCCCAACAGGCCCGGATCGATATACCCGCTTAGGGCGACCAGGCTCTGTATCCGTTCGGGATATAGTAATGCAATAGTATAGCTGATAATGCTTCCCTGACTAAAACCCAGTAAGTTAACCCTTGAGGCATCTAAATCGTATGCCTCGATTGCTTCTTCCATAAAGTCCAGCACGGCCTTACGGGCCTCTACGGCCTGTGGCACATCGTTCCACTTGCCTTTCTCCGCTTCAAAATGGATGGCATACCAGGCATAACCGAAAGGTTGCAGCGCATGGGGCGCCCGAATGGATACAATAAAGAGTTCTTCCGGCAAATCGGGCGCAAAACCGAACAGGTCTTCTTCGTTGCTCCCATAACCATGGAGCATAAACAGCACCGGCGGCTTTGTTCCCGCTTCCTTTGGAGGCCGGACCAGGTGGGGCAGCGAAAGGGATTTAGTTGTCATTCGATCAGGGGATAAAGGCAAACCATTTCTGGAAATACGGGCCCAGAACCGGCAGGGAATGCGCTTTGGACTGCAAGGCCCCGGTAAAGCCATAGATCCACAAGACAAAATAGCCCACATACAGGCCGATCCATGCGTAATAGTTGAACCAGTAGCTCAAAAAGAGCGCACAGGCCAGGAAACCCAGGTGTAAGCCAAACGCCTGGCGCGTGTGGAACCTGCCAAATGCATATTTGGGCTCGGCGTTCATGCTCATGGCAATGAGCGTTCCAACCAGGGTCAGGTAAGCGATGATGGCGATGGTGCGCGCCTGCGGTTCCACTGCGCTCATCCAAGGTTGGATTTACCGCCTACGATCACGCCAAAGGCCTTTCCTTTGAGTGTATTGCCCTGGAAAATGGCATTCTTGGAGGTGGATTTAAGCTCAGCTGCCTCCAATGTATAAGTCAGGTCCGGATCAAAAAGGGTCAGATTGGCCGTTTCACCCACTTTCACGGTGGGTACCGGCAAACCGAAGCGCTTCCTGCCCCGGGTGAGAATTGCGGTACAGGTGGCAGTGTCATACATCTGATTCAGGACACCGAAGGCGGATTCCAGGCCTATGGTCCCGAAAGCGGCGCGGTCAAACTCCACGCGCTTTTCCTCAACGTCGATCGGGCAATGGTCGGAAGTGACCAAGTCGATCACGCCATCCTTGAGGGCCTTTTGCAGGGCTTTGCAATCCTCTTTGCTTCGCAAGGGGGGAAGCACCTTAAACCGACTGTCAAAAGATTCCAATTCCGCATCGGTAAGGAACAGGTTATGGACAGAAACGCTGCAACTTACGTCCAGGCCGCGCTTTTTGGCCCCTGCGATCAATTCTATCGAACGCACCGTGGAGATCAGGGGAATGTGCAGCTTGCCCCCGGTATATTCCAGAATGGCCAGGTCCCTGGCAATCCTCAATTCTTCGGCAAGGGAAGGAATCCCCTTAAGGCCCAGTCGAACGGACACCTCTCCTTCGTGTATTTGTCCCTTGGCGCTGAGATCCTCATCCTGTGGAAAGGAGAAGACCAGGCCATTGAAGTTTCGCGTATACAGCAGCGCCAGTTTCAACAAATTGGGTTGTTCCAGGGGCGCCTTGTAATCGCTGAAGCCGATCGCCCCGGCCTGGCTCATGTCAAAGAGTTCTGCCAGTTCCGTTCCTCCGGCACCTTTGCTGAGGGTACCCAGAGGGAAAAGCTCCGTAATGGCCTTCCTTGAACTATCCTTCAGGAATACGATATCGCCGCTGGTATCGGGGACGGGGTGGGTATCCGTATTGAGCACAATGCCCGTGAAGCCGCTGGCTGCTGCCACCCGAAGCCCGTTGGACAGGGTTTCGCGCTCCTCAAAGCCCGGTTCCCCGAAACTCACGCTGCTGTCAAACCAGCCCGGGCTTACGTGAAGATTTTTAAAGGAGATGGAAGTTGCACCCTTGGGCGCCTCCAGCCGGGTTGCAATTTTGGTAATGACCCCGTTTTCAATAAGGATGTCCCTTTTTTTGCCGTGCAGGGAGGGTTGGCTCGCATCCAGGATGGTCGCGGATTTCAGCAGTAAGGTCATCTAATGGCTTTTTGCAGGATCAGCTCTGCCGCTACAAATAACAGCGCTAAAATAACAAACCATTTCCAAAGCGGCGTTATACGTGTTTCATTTTGATAGCGTTCCCAGAGAGCTTCCGGCCGCTCATGCGCTACGGCAGCTGCAGGAATGATGAGTTCAGGGTAAACCGACGAACTCTCCGTACGGGGAAAGTTAAAACTGATCGTGCGCAGCGTATTTCCATCGATTACCACGTTGTAGTTGCCGTCCCTGGCAGGTTCGTCGTAAAAGCTCAGGCGGGTCTTCCGGGTATAGCTTTCCTGTCGGGGGATAAAGGCATAATCCGGGCTCTCCAGCCGGAAAATGAGATCTTCTTCCAGGGTTGCGTCCAGCTCCAGTTCCGCAGGAACGCCTACGGTATAATACAATTCAGAAAAGGGCATGCTCTGGCGACCTATGGCGTAAAAGGTCGGTACGATCAGCGGTGACTGCACGAAGTTGCTGTTAGCGGGATTTAGCGAACCGGCAAAAACATAAACACGGCCCGCGGCTCGTAAAAAGGCCTCTCCGTTCTGAAATCCGAGCAGGGTAGCACCCCGGTTACCAAGGCGGTAATACGACTGAACGGTCGGGTAATCAAAATTCCTTACTTCCGCCTCAAACACATCCCGGTAGAGTGGATGGCCAAAGGCGATCTCGGTAACCCGGTTGGCTTCTGAAACGAGCTGCCCTGTGGTTGGCGCCCCCAAAGCCTGTAAAAAAGGCCCATAGCCATTCATTGACCCGTCCGAAGGGGGGATTACGAGCAAGGTGCCGCCCTGGGCGACATATTCGGTCAATTGACGCGAAAGTGCGGTGGGGATTTCGGAAAGTTCATTCAGTATGACCAGGTGCTGGCTCTCCAGCTCTGCAAAATCCGTTTCCTGCAGCCGCCGCTGTTGCAAAGTGAACTCGTCTGCGGTAAAGATGCGTTCCAAAAAACGAGCGGACCTATCGCCAAGGCTCAGGACCCGTATCTTGGGCGGGGTGTTCAGGGCAAAGTAGAGATCGTTGTCATAATCCAGGCCTTCGTCCAAAATGCGGATGCTCCCTTCGATAGCGCGCTGGGCCGGCAAGCTGAATATAGCCGTGCCCATCCCGTCGGCCTCTATTTCCGGAGCGCTTTTGGCTATAAGGGTATCCCCGTTAAAGAGCGAAAGCGGCTTCTTTCGTTCCGGGTCGTCCAGGCGGATATTTACCTGCAATTCCAGAATTTCCGGACTGCGATTCCTGATAAAAGCGGTATCCAGGCTTACGTTATACCTGCTATCCGGGCGAAGGGGTAAAAAATGGAGTTGTAGCCCGGCAGTCGAATCCGCACTCCCGAATTCCAGGTCCTGAAAGTCTGACAGGAGCCACAGTTCTTTGATGCTTTGTTCCCGATCTTCAAACAGCGTCCGGGCCCTGAGCAGAAGGGATGCCATGTCGGCTTGCTGAAAGGTAAATGGCAGGCTCAGCAGGGTTTCCTGCAGGTCGCGAAGCGGGCGTTTTCCGAATTGTTCCGTGTTGGTCAATACGGATATTTCCGTTTCCGGAGACAGATTCTGGAGCAGGCTTTGCACGGCATTCTGTAGCAGGTTACCGCTGCCTTCCGGGCTCTGCATGCTAAAGGAGTTATCCAGGTAAATCACCACTTCCCGGGCGGTCTCAGCCCCGGGTCTGGCCTTATAGGGCTGAGTGAAGGCCAGGACCAGAGCTGCCAGCAGGCCCAGCCGGCATGCCAGCAGCAACCACTTCTTTAAGGTACTGCTGCGATTGGATTCCACAACCAGTTTCTGCAACAGGCTTACATTGGTAAAGGGAGTTTTCCGAAATCGGCGAAGTCTGAAAAGATGGATCAGTATGGGGATGATCAGGGCCAGCAACCCCCAAAGCCATTCCGGATACGTCAGCAGCATAACAGCGTTTGGTTCTTCAAATATAGCCATTTCGGCGTCCCCGCTTTTCCGGCTGCTCTTAATCTTTGCCTAAAATTGATGAACCACGGACGCCCGCGGTAAGTCAGCAAAAGAAAAAATAGTCATCCATTTGAAGTTGGCCACGCGACTGCAGATAGGCACGTATCTCGCTTTGCGCCGCTGCATTGGCTACGGTAATGATGCTTTGCGGGCGAGACATGTACTCCAGCTGCTCATAGTGTTCAAGGGGAACCCCGTAAATCTTCTTGCCTATCTTACGCGGATTATCGCAAACCCATCTGAAGGCCCGGGCTTCCTCACATAACAGCCGTGCTATTTTCTTTCCCTTGAAACCGGCACCCCAAATCACCAGTGGGCGACGTGCCTGCCGGTGCAATTTCAAGAAATAATGCAATTTGATCTCAAGGAAATAGTTCTGGGCATAGTGTTCTGAATTTCGGGAGGTGCGCTCGTCATAATCCCGCCATTGTAGCAGCACCTTATCGCTTGGCAGGCAGAATAACCCGGCCTCATAGAACCGGAAGGTCAGGTCGTAGTCTTCCGGATATCGATCCGGCTGGAAATCCCCGGCAGCCAACAAATCCTGGCGATAGGCCATCCAGCAGGGGGAGGGGATGACACATTCCTTATAGAGCTCCGTAAAGTTCGCCCCTCGTGCGGTTAGGCGGTTAAGCCATTCTTCGTAGCGGGAATAGCCGTCCGAAACGCCCCGATCCGAGAAGTATCTTACCTGTCCCAGGGCCAGGTTGCCGGGCCCTGCCCCGATCAATTGGTTTTGCATGTGCTCCAACCGGTCCTCGGACATGATATCGTCCGAATCCATTCGGGTAACAAGATCTCCGCTGCTCCGGGCAAATGCCTCCCTCAGGGCCGGGATGATCCCGGTACCCGGATTTGGCAAGACCTTTATGCGTTCGTCTTCGGAAGCCGCCAGAAGCACTACTTCCCTGCTGGCGTCCGAGCTGTGGTCATCCACGGCCAGCAATTCCCAGTTTCCAAAGGATTGCTCCCGGATGGAGGCGAGGCATTCCGGGAGGTATCTGGCCGTATTCTTAAACGGCATGAGGATGCTGATCAGCAGTTTATCCATCAGGTGCGCCGTTTGCGCAACAGGCTGAGGCTACCTGCTGCCCTGTTTGGCCAATGCCTTTGAAATGGCCGCTTCCGCAAGGGGAGCCATCATCAGGTATCCTTTGCGGGTAGGGTGGACCTCATCCGTAGCCAGCGTCTTGTCAAGGCCGTTGCGATCGTCTGCCATGGCCCCGAAATAGTCCAGATATACGATATCCATCTCATTGGCGTACGCCTTGATCATGGCATTCAGGGCGGGTATTTTCACATTGGGTTCCTTCCCCGGTCGCCAGGGATAATCAAACGCGGGCAATACGGAGGAAAGTACGGGTTCTATGCCATTTGCCCGCGCCAATTCCGCCATGGATTTCAGGTTACCCATTATTTCCTCCAGGCTCATGGGTCCGGTGTTACCCGCAATGTCATTGGTGCCGGCAAGGATCACTACCACTTTGGGATTCAAATCAATCACGTCCTGCCGGAACCGCAAGAGCATCTGGGGCGTGGTCTGTCCGCTGATCCCCCGGTTCACATAGGGCTTGCCTTCAAAAAACTCGGGTACCTTGTTTAACCACCCGATCGTAATGGAATTTCTTATAAACACTACGCGCGCCTCATCCGGTCCGGCAGGAGGGAGGCTGTCATTGGCCGCCTGAAACCGCTGCAGGTCGGGCCAATCCTGGCTCATTAGCGGAGTGGCTGCGATAAACAGGGAGATCATCGCTGCGCGCATGATTACCCTGAGCCCGAGCCGTGTTTTTACTGTGGTATGCTGAACCTTGTTCATACAATGTTATATTAATCGCCTTTTGGCGGAGTGATCATAATATGTGCCCGGTGCGTACCCGGGTTCATCAGCCATGCATGTCCCGGAGGAGTAGGTGTAGTGGGTAAACCCGTGGATTCCCCTGTAGCGAAGGGCATGTAAAAGACATACCTCACATAGGGCTCCGTAATTTCCCCCGAAGCAGGGTCCACCTTCCCGGTGAAGACACAAAGGGTGGACTTATCCGGCATGGCAAGGGCGCCGGAACGGACTTCCGCTTCACGGGTCTCAAAGATCTCGTCGAACGTTTTTCCCTCTGCCTTTAATTCCCGGCCCCGGGCCATAAAAGGTTCCAATTCCCGGTGGTAAGCGGCTGTCGAGAAAGAGGTGTTGCCTGGATCGTCGGCAAGGGCTATATAGGCATTGGAGCCTTCCCGTAGTGTTACCAACTTTCCGCTTTCATCATATCCCAGCACGCTGGCCCCGTCCCGGTAGTCTTCGGGAACGGCCATCAGGGCGGTTTTGATCTGCCACTCCGCAGGAGGGATTTCCTGTGCCCGGATCCCATTGAAAACGGACAGCAATAGTAAGGTGAATAAGAATCTGATCATATTGTTTGAATTAGTATTTCGCACTCTTGCCCCCTGCCTGCGTAGCCTGGATAAAGGCCCGCAAGTCCTCGTTGGCCTGTTGCAGGTCCTCCCTTCTCAGGTACATCATATGGCCGCTGCGGTATCCCTTAAAGTGGAACCGGTCTTTCATCCGCCCCCCCGGATCGATCTGCCACATGGTGTATTTGGCGTTGAAGTAGGTGGTGGCCCCGTCGTAATACCCGGACTGAAAAAGGACTTGCAGGTACGGATTTTGTGCCATCGCCTGTCGCAGGTTGTCGCGGGTCTCGTCGTCCTCATCGTCCCAGGGCCGCACAGGCCCGAACATATTGTATTTTACGTCCGTTCTGAATCCCAGTTCTTCCTGCAGGTAATAATTGATCGCCGGCGTAAAACTGTGGAGCCAGGAAGTGAGTTCGGCGTTGTAGTCCGGTTCCATGCCGGCCAGGGTTTTGTCCAACCCCAGGTACCTGCTGTCCAGCCGGCCTACCGTATATCCACCTTTATCCCGCAGCAGGGATTTCCAGAAAAAGGAAGGGGGAACGTCCAGATTCTGGCCCAGGATATCGGCTTGTTTCAGGCCGGAATAAAATGCCATACGCTCAGCCACGCGGTTTCTGTCCGAATCGGGCAGAAATCCACCCCGCGCCAGTGCCGGCATCAACTCATCGATGGCAAATGCCTCAGCCTCTGGCAGAACCTCCAGTAAATCCTTTTGTTGCAAGGCAGCGGGCAGGGCCTTATGGTGCCAGGCGGCCGCCGTATAATAGGGCAAGTTCAGGGCGCTGCTCACGGGTCCTCCCACTCGGATCACCTTGTAGTCGGCGGGGGAGACCATGACCACACCGTTCAGGTACATCCACTGCTGGTTTTGGAGTGCCAGGGACAGCCCCATTACGCGGGTACCGCCATAACTTTCCCCGATCAGGTATTTGGGGGAACGCCAGCGGTTATGCCGGGTAACAAAGGTATTGAGCCATTCCGCCAGGTAGGCGATGTCCGCATTGATACCGAAGAATTTCTTTCGGTCCACTTCTTCGCCGCTTTCCGGGATGGTTCGGGAATATCCGGTGTTGGCCGGATTTACATAGACGATATCGGTGACGTCCAGCACGGAATAAGGGTTCTGTTCAACGCCGTAGGGCTGCACCGGGTAACCTTCCTCATCGATTTTAAGAACGCGGGGGCCGGTATAGGCCAGGTGCATCCAGACCGAACCGGAACCCGGTCCTCCGTTAAAGGATATGAGCAGTGGCCTGGCCTGCCGGTCCCGTACATTGTTGCGGGTGTAATAGGTGTAATGCAGGGCGGCAATCGGCTTCCCGTTCTCGTCCCAAACCGGCTGTGTACCGGTTTCGGCCGTATACCCGAAGGTAGTTCCGTTTACCGTAACCGTGTTTTGGGTTGTAATTAAGGTGTCGATCGGGAGGGACCTGTTTTGTGCTTGAAGATCTGCTGCAAATACGACGCTCAGCAGCAACATTGAAATTAAAGTGCAGGATGCTCGGTTCATGAGTTAGCGCTATTGGCTTTAAAAATAGCATATTTAAGCATAGCTGCACGCCGGGGTTCCGAAAAGCCAGGCGTTTCGATTCTCGCATAGCTTTCTTTGTATCTTTAAGACAAACCCGAGGATATGAAATCACTGGATCGCCGAACGTTCAACAACAAACTCACCAAAGGTGTGGCCGGTAGTTTTTTACTGGCCAATCTGCCTGTAACCTGCGCCATGGGGGGCGCAAACACCCAGGACAGAAAGCTTGGGGTAGCCCTGGTGGGACTGGGAGGTTACAGTACCTATCAACTCGCCCCCGCGCTACAGGAAACCGAACATTGCTACCTGGCCGGGATTGTTACAGGGACGCCTGCCAAGGCCGCAAGTTGGATGGAACAATACGGCATAGGCGAGGAGCATGTCTATAACTACGAGAATTTTGATGCCATTGCTCAGGACGACGCCATTGACATTGTGTACGTGGTGCTGCCCAACAGCATGCACGCAGCATTTTCAATCCGGGCGGCCAAGGCCGGCAAGCACGTTATCTGCGAAAAACCCATGGCCATGAATGTGGCCGAGTGCGATGCCATAATCGCAGCTTGCAAGGAAGCGGGTGTTAAACTCAGCGTGGGCTACCGCCTGCAATCGGAGCCGTATACCAAGGAAATCAAACGCATGGTACGGGAAAAGACCTTCGGCGAGGTGCAGTATGTGATGGGTGAGGCCGCCTATACCTCCAGGGGGAATCCGGACCAGTGGCGCCTGAACAAAGCGCTTTCCGGCGGCGGCGCTCTGATGAACATGGGCGTTTATTCCATTCAAAGCTGCATTTACTGTTGCGGGAAGAATCCGGTGGCGGTGAGCGCCCAGGAATTCAGTACCCGCCCGGAGTATTTCAAGGATACGGATGAGACCATCCTGGCCCAGCTGAACTTCCCCGGGGGCACGGTGGGTTCCGTTATGACCTCGCATAACGCAAACGCCAACCGGCTGTATGCCTCATGCGATTCCGGCTGGTTTGAGTTGCAGCCGGCCAACAATTACGGCCCGCTGGCCGGAAGGACCTCCAGTGGCGAACTTTCTTTTCCACACGAATCCCAGCAGAAACTGCAGATGGACGACTTTGCCCGCCACATCCTGCAAGGAACCCCCAATGAGGCGCCTGGGGAAATGGGTCGCAGGGATATGGTCATCGTGGAGGCTATTTACCGATCCATCCGGGAAGGCGGTCGGCGCATTCCAATCGATTTGCCTCAGGGCTATGGCATCGTGAATTG
>JBNKHB010000084.1:0-9384 GCA_050290125.1 Robiginitalea sp. | reverse complement strand
ATACCCGGGCAGGCCGGCATCCATTTCCTCCAGTTGATGGACCAGGCCTTCCTGGGTCCCGATCACATCGGGTGCGTGAAAGGCGATCTGTCGGATCAGGTAGTCCTTTCGGTGCGGCCAGGCATCCAGGCTGTCTCCCGGGTTGTCAAAGCGGATGTTATAAGTGAGTACTTTCAATTGCTGTGCATTAACCATCCCGGTGAACAGTATGAGGACGGCCGTTAGCCATATTTTGGATTTCATCTGTTGATCTTTCATTCTAAAAATAGGGGTTTGGAAGGAGCCGACACTCCGTTCTCGTTAAATGATTCCACCGCAATATGGTAGGCCTGGCCAGCTGTCAATGCCCGGAGTTCCAGTTCGGATTTCCCGTAAACCATCCAACTGTTGTATAATTTATCGGGAGCAATTCCCCACAGGACATTATATCCCTGCGCGCCGGGGATCTCCTTCCATCTCAATTGCACATCCAGGCGGTCCGGGGAGCGTTCCGCCTTCAACCTGGTTGGGATGGCGGGGGCTTTGCCTCCGCCGAGGCCGAAGACCCGCAAATCCGAAATGGACAAATGGGGGGTCGGGACCCGGATGTTCCGGTATCGGACAAACCGGCATTGGGCGGGTTGCTCCAGCGGGATGTAGGCGTTGGGGGTATCGCGTCCGGATTTGCTTCGGTCTTCCAGGGTTACCCAATCGACGCCATCAAGCGAACCCTCCAGGATGAATTGGTGCCCGGGCCCCGGAGGACGCCCGTACAAATTCGATCGGTAGTCGTTATAATTGATCTGCACGGCCCGGACTTCCATGGGGCGCTGCAGGTCGATCTGTACCCACTGCTGCCGGTCTTCCGGTGCGGCCAGCCAAAAGCTCTTCACATTTTCGTCCGTCAGGAGGTCGGGTGTGAATGTTCCGACCGATGAGGAAGCTATGGCCGGCCTGCCGTACGACAACAGCATCCATCCGGTAAAAGCCCCTTTACGCCCTCCTTCGGAAGGCGCAAAATGCGGATAATCCCCAAAGCGCGTATCGCAGTACAAAAGTCCGTCTTCATCCACAAATGCCGGAAACGCCCCGATGCGCCGCTCCCATCCTACATTTACATTCAGGGCCATGGAAGCGTAGTGCCAATATTGGCCACCGGGACCCGGTACCGTACTTCCATGTCCGGCGCCATTCATAAATCCGCCGGGCTTATAGGAAAACGGGTTGTTAGGCATATAGGTAAACGGCCCCAGGGGGTGCGAGGCCGTGTAGGCCCCGTCCGCATAGACGTTGAACTCGGTGCCCGGGGCCGCGTATTGCAGGTAATAGGTATCCCCGATCCGGTTCATCCAGGGGCCCTCGATATAACCCGGGATGGTGTCGCGGTGGTCTTCGCCAAAACGCTCCCAACCGTGCTCTTTGCCGTTCAGGCCGAAGAGTTCATGTACGGTTTCCGCGGGCCGGAATCTTTTGTTGCGATCCAGTTCCCGCACCTTGATCGGAAACGTATTGGAAGAACCCCAATACATATAACTCTTTCCGTCGTTATCAATGAACAGGGCCGGATCCTGCAGGTTGTGCAGCAGACCGGGCGTGGCCTCCCACCGCCCCTGGTCCGGGCGCTCACTGTAGATCACGTTCATGGATCCCGAAGGGTGGCCGGCCACATAAAGCACCGAATCCCGGTAGTTGAAGGCGGCTGGGGCATTGGATCCCTGGAAATACCAATTCTTCGGGCTGATAAAGCTCCAATCCGTCAGGTCCCGGGAGTGCCAGTATCCCATGGATCGCGTAACGAACATAAAGTATTCGTCCCGGTACCGCACCACCGCCGGATCGGCGCCGGAACGATAGGAAAGGTCGTCGTGGGCATTGTAGATCATGTAGGTATAGTCCAGATCCAGCGGGTTGCAATAGGTCTGCTGGGCGGATGTTTCGGAGAAGCCTAAGAACAATACCGCCAAACCGCTCATTCCGGCTCGGATCCATTGGACGAAGGCGCTATTGCGGGAATGGAATAGCATTGGGGGCCTAGTCCTGGGGCCGCCGATGGGAGAAGAGCCAGCGCAACAAGCCGGCTTCCGCAAATGCCCCATCCCAGCTGTTGTGGTTGTAGTCGTCATACAGGGTAAACCCCGGATGGGCTCCTGCCTCCAGCAGCGCCCCGACCATGGCCACCGAATGGCGTGCGGCAACCACCTGATCCTTGGCCCCGTGGAAGACCCACAGCGGGGTGGTCCCTGCATAGGCAGACACGGTTTCCGGAACCCCGGCCCCGCAGATAGGGATTGCGGCCGCAAATACCCCGGGCATGCGGTGCAGCAGCTCAAAGGTGCCCATCCCGCCCATAGAGAGGCCCATAACGTATACGCGGTCTTCGTCCGTGTAAGGCTCGGAGATATACGAATTCAGCAGTTCCATGACGGCCTTCAGGGGAGGCGTCGGGCCTCGCTCGTAGTGAAAATCAAGGCCGATCGGATAATGGCTGCGGTCGATATCCACCTGCGCCCAGTAAGAATCGGACCGGCATTGCGGAAAAAGGACCACGGCCGGAAAGGCGCCCCGGTTCAGCGGATTGGTAAACAGGTCGCTGCCGTGGGTAAGCTGTTTTTCGTTGTCCGAGCCCCGTTCCCCTCCTCCGTGGAGGAACAGTACCAGCGGGTAGCGCACGGCCGGATCAAAATTATCCGGGAGCAATAAACGATACCCCAGGCTGTCCGCTCCTGAGATAAATAGTTCTTTCTGATAGGCCGTGGAATCCGGTTGCTGGGCGGTGAGGCTTCCCGTTACCGCCAGGAATAAAAGTGCGATTCGTAGTTTCATCCGATTTTGCTGAGTGGTTTAACCGGACACCGTTTCCCGCTCCCACCGACATGGAATCGGGAAACGGATATCCGCAGTGTTAAACTACAAAGATTTTCGGACTCAAATAGGCGCTTCTCTTGCTTTGTAAAATCCTCTTTGCTAGTGCGGCAAACGGTTGCGCAACAGCCCATAGACATAGGTCCCGGCCACGGCGGCGACGATCACCACCAGTATCGGCACATACCCTGCTCCCACAAGCGTGAACATCGGGCCCGGACAAGCTCCTGCCAAACCCCATCCCAGGCCAAAGATCAGCCCGCCCAGGGCATAACGCGGGATGCTTTTATCCTTTGGTTCGAATTGAATGGTCTCCCCGTAAAAGGATTTGATCCTGAATTTTTTTATGGCCAGCACGATCAGGACCCCCAGTACCACTGCAGTGCCGATAATTCCGTACATGTGGAAGGCATCAAATTTGAACATCTCGTAGATCCGGAACCAGGAAGCCGCTTCCGACTTGTACATGGTAATCCCGAAAAAGATTCCGATCAGTAAATAACTTAGACTTCTCATGCTTAAAAGATTAAGGGGAACAACAGGTAGATCATGATCATTCCGCCGGCAAAGAAGCCGACGACCGCCAAGAGCGACGGCCACTGCAGGTTGCTGAGTCCTGAAATGGCATGACCGGAAGTGCACCCGCCGGCATAGCGGGCCCCGAAGCCGACCAGAAAACCGCCTATAGCCAACAGGCTTAGGCTTTTGAGATTGGACAGCTGCTCCATACCGAAAAGCTCGGTGGGCAGGTAGGCCGCTCCGGCGCTCTCAAAACCGAGGCCTTTTAATTCGGCCACGGTTTCCGGGTTGATCATCACAGCTTCCTGTGGCGTCAGGTAGTGCGCGGCGATAAAGCCGCCTATGATCGCTCCGAGCACCACCAGCAGGTTCCATTTCTGGCTCGCCCAGTCAAAGCGAAAGAAATCCGAACTGCGTCCCGCGCCGCAAATGGTGCAGAGGGTCCGCAGGTTGGAGGACATCCCGAAGTTCTTGCCCACCAGCAGGAGCAGTAACATTACGAATGCGATTGCGGCCCCCGATACGTACCAGGGCCATGGTTGGGTGATCCATTCCATTTTACGAAAATTGATTTACGAATTGAGCTGCAAAAAAAGGGCAAAAAACCAACATGCCGTGTAACCCGGGTTACACGGCCCTGAGGTCTTAAACTTCTTTTCCTTTCAGCATTTTGTTCCAGTAAAGATACGGTAAGGCGTACTTCTTCAACATCCACAGCCTCCAGAGCTCTTTGGACGAATCCGATATCAGCATTTGCTTTAGTTTGGGGTCCGGGGTGAATTTATTGTCGTAGTCAAATTCGGCAAGTACCATTTTACCGTAGTCGGTGACCAGCGGGCAGGAGGAATATCCGTTGTAACTCTTGACCCCCAGTTTGTGCTGATGGGACAGCATCTCAATATTGTCCACCACTACCGGGACCTGTTTGCGGATGGCTGCGCCGGTTTTAGCCGTGGGCAGGCCGGCCACATCCCCAAGGCCAAAGATATTGGGGTACTTGGTGTGCTGCAGGGTATGCTTGTCCACATCCAGCCATTTGGCTTCGTTCACCAGGGAGCTGTTACGCACAAACTCCGGGGCTACCGACGGAGGGGCCGTATGCATCATATCGTAGTGGATACCCGTAAGGTCCCCGTCCTTCTCAATTTTGACGTCTTTGTGGTTGTACTCGTGTTCATGGTCGGCAAACTTGTACCAGGCGATTTGGTTCGGTCCGTCCACCTTCACGAGCTGGTACCCGAAGCGCAGGTTGATGTCCTTTCGGTCCACCACTTCCATCAGGGTCTTTTTGACCTCGGGGACGCCGAAGATCACCGTGCCTGGAGTAGCAAATACCACTTCGGTCTTGTTGCGGACCCCGGACTTCTTAAAATAGCTCTCCGCCAGATACATGATCTTTTGAGGGGCCCCGCCGCATTTGATCGGCGTAGTGGGCTGCGTAAACAAGGCGGTGCCGCCTTTGAAGTTCCGGAGCACCTCCCATGTGTGTTTGGGATCGGTATAATTGCTGCAAACTACCCCTTTGTCCAGGGCCTCTCCCAGACCCGGAACCAGGCTCATATCGTAAACCAGCCCGGGCGCTACCACCAGAAAATCATAGGTAAGGGTACCGCTGGAGCGGGTGGTGACCGCGTTTTTCTCCGGTTCAAAGCCTGTGGCGGCATCCTTTATCCAGGTGGCGCCGCGCGGGATAACGGAACCCATGGGGCGGGCTGTCTTTTCATAGTTATACGTGCCTGCGCCAACAAGGGTCCAGGCAGGTTGATAATAATGCGTATCGGCCGGCTCGATAATACCGACCTTCATGTTTCGGTCTTTGTTCAGCAAGGCGGCTGCGGTCATGATGCCACCCGTGCCTCCGCCGATGATCAGCGTCTGGAAATGTGTGTCCATTGGTTCTTAGTTTAATGCGAAATAAAGGTACGGACCAGGAATACCGGAATTGGTAACAAAGGTTACAAAGAAGCCTAAAACTTTCGGTTTTTCGGGCGATCCGGCTCATTCGGGCGGATCGCCTCCCGACCGGAGAAGGCAACGGGCTGAGACATTTGTAACCTAAGTTACTTTGCCGGATATTAGAATGCATTATGTTTAGAAACTAATCAATCCGCATATCCATGGAAAGACGCAAATTCGTCCGGCGGTCTGGACTAACGGCCCTGGGCGCGCTGCTGGGGGCCGATATCGTTTTCGGGCACCGCTTGCCCGAGGGACTCCAACTTCTGGGGCTCCAGGATCCCGATCCCTTCAAGATGTTCGACAAGGACCCGCAGATGGTGGTCCTGAACGACAAACCCTGGAATATGGAAGCGCTGGCGCACCTGCTGGACGATGCCGTAACTCCCAACCGGTTTATGTTCATCCGGAACAACGGCAAGATACCCGAGAACGTCGACGTGGATGCCTGGACCCTCGAGTTTGACGGAGAAGCCGTCCGGCAACCCAAAAGCTACAGCCTGGCCGAATTAAAATCCCGGTTCCGGGCACATACCTATCAGCTCACCCTGGAATGCGGCGGTAACGGCCGCAGCGAGTTTGATCCGCCGGCCAAAGGAAATCAATGGACGGTGGGGGCCGTATCCAGCGCCGAATGGACCGGCGTCCGGCTCCGGGATCTGCTGGATGATGTTGGCATAACCGATCGCGCGGTATATGTCGGTTACCATGCCGCGGACACCCACCTGAGCGGCGACCCTTCCAAGGAGCCCATTTCGCGTGGCATTCCTATACAGAAAGCCCTGCTGGACGAAACGCTTGTCGCTTACCAAATGAACTGGAAGGACATCCCTCTGGCCCATGGATATCCGTTGCGGCTGGTCGCCGGGGGTTGGCCGGCCTCCACATCCGGCAAATGGCTCACCCGCCTGAGCATCCGCGACCAGGTACACGACGGGGCCAAGATGACCGGCGACTCCTATCGGGTGCCCTGTACCCCGGTAGCGCCCGGCACAATCGTCGCTGACGAGGACATGTGCATTATCGAATCGATGCCCGTAAAATCCCTGATCACCTACCCCAAGACCGGTGCAACCCTGCCGCTCGGACGAAGCCTTTCGTTTCGGGGGCATGCATGGGCCGGGGAACTTGAGGTTTCCGAAGTGCACTATTCTATCGATTTTGGCAGTAGCTGGAAGTCCTGCCAACTGCAGGCTCCCGCAAACCGCCTCGCCTGGCAACACTTCAACGGAACGGTGAACTTCCCTAAGAAAGGTTATTACGAATTGTGGGTCCGCGCCACGGACAGCCGCGGCAATGCGCAACCCATGGTCCTGCCGGGCTGGAACCCCAAAGGATACCTGAACAATGCGTGCCACCGGATCGCCTTAAAAGTCACCTGATGGAGCCAACCCCCGATTTCCATAAGAATGCCCGGGCCATTCGGCGCATGCTATCCCTGATCTTCGGATTCTTCCTGGTGATCAGCGCCTTTTTGATCTATCTGCTTACCGACCCCACCCTGTCCGCTTTCCGGCCGGATCCGGAGCCTCCCCAACTGGCTCAAACATCCGAAACGCCTGCCGGGGAAGACGACTTTGACCGGGTAGAGGACGGCATCCATGTGCGGACAGGATTTAAGGCCGAAGGCGGCTATATGACGGTCGTACAGAATTGCACCAATTGCCATTCCGCCCAACTGGTCACGCAAAACCGCATGTCCAGGGAGGGATGGGAGGCCACCATCAGATGGATGCAGGAAACCCAAAATTTGTGGGACCTCGGCAATAATGAAGCCATCATCCTGGACTATCTGGCGGAATACTACGCCCCCGAGAAAAAGGGGCGGCGACAAAACCTGCAGGATATACAATGGTATGCATTGGAAGAATAAATTGATGCTGGCCGGCCTGGTGCTGCTGAGTGCATGCCGGGCCGAACGGGAACCGCCTTCCGCAGCGACGGTCGCCTACCATAATCCGGGCGCCCTGATCGAGGCGGAGGAATTGTTGGCTGGAGCAGACCGGCCGTATCTGAGGCTGGTGGATTTCCGGAGGCCGCAGGATTTTGAAAAGGGCCATATCCCCGGGGCCGTCCCTGTTTGGAGGACGGATATCGAAGATCCGGATCATCCCGTTCCGGGGATGATCGCGCCCCGAGAGCGACTGGAGGCCTTGTTTTCGGGGCTGGGCCTGCGAAGCCTGGACACCCTGGTGGTTTACGACGATCATGCGGCCTGCGAATCGGCGCGCTTGTGGTGGGTACTGCAGGCGTACGGATTTGACCGCGTCCGGATCCTGAACGGGGGGCTTAAAGCCTGGAAGCAAGCGGGGGGCGAATTGAATACGGAGCACCTCCCCGGGCCGCCAACGGTATTTCGCCTCCCGGAAAACGGTAGTTTGAAGCACTGGATCGGGTTGGATTCGGTATGGGCCGGATTGGGCCGTTCCGACCGCACGCTGATCGATGCCCGGACGGCAGCCGAATACAGCGGCGCGAAAATGACGGAAGGCGCTGCGCGCGCCGGACGTATCCCGGGAAGTATCCATACCGACTGGGCGGCAGCTACCTATTATAACGGCGACGGTAAATTCCGGAGCATTGAGGAGTTGCGGAAAATTTACGGGTATTTGCCCGCGGAAGGCGATCATTTGATTATTGCCTACTGCCACTCGGGCGTTCGCTCGGCGCATACCTGCTTTGTGCTGAATGAGCTGATGGGGTACCCACGCGTAGCAAATTTCGACGGCTCCTGGTTGGAATGGAGCCGTCGGGCGGACCTCCCGGCTGAAATGGACAGCAGCATCAATTCAAGGCCTGTTGACGGGCCCTAAACACAAAAGCTATGGAAAAATATTTTGAAGCCTTTGGCAGATCCTTTATGGGTACCGTGGACTGGACCTGGAAATCCATCCTCTTTGAAGTGCCCTGGTATACGAACTACTTTTGGGGCCTGGTCGCCATATCGTTGATGGTATGGGCGCTGGAGATCCTTTTTCCCTGGAGGAAGGAACAGTCCATTTTTCGCCGGGACTTCTGGCTGGATGCATTTTATATGTTCTTCAACTTCTTCATCTTCGCCATCGTCATCAGCGGCGTATACCGCATGCTGGAGCTCGGGTTCGGGGAATTCGGCCTAACCGCGAGAAGCCTGGCGATCATCGATATCGCATCCTGGCCCGCCTGGGTGCAGTTGCTGGTCTTTTTCCTGGTCCTGGATTTTGTTCAGTGGTTTACCCATATCCTGTTGCACAAGTGGCCGGTGCTTTGGCAATTCCACAAGGTACACCACAGCGTAAAAGAGATGGGGTTTGCTGCCCACCTGCGCTACCACTGGATGGAAAACGTGCTGTACAAGCCCTTAAAGACCTTCGGGGTGATGATCCTGGGTGGTTTTGAGCCCGAGCAGGCCTATATCGTGCACTTTGCGGCCATCACCATCGGGCATTTGAACCACGCGAATATCAAACTTACCTGGGGGCCGCTCAAATACGTGCTCAACAACCCGGTCATGCACCTCTACCACCACGCCTACCACCTGCCCAAGGGCAGCTATGGCGTTAATTTCGGGATCAGCCTGAGCCTTTGGGATTATTTGTTCCGCACGAATTATATTCCGGAAGACAGCGGGACCATCCCCCTGGGCTTCCCCGGGGACGAGAAATTCCCCAAGGACTTCATCCATCAAAATCTATACGGTTTTAAGAAACCGAAAAGTGCCGGAGGAGAAGCGGCGCAGGGATCTTAATCGGACGGCGCCTCAATAGGTGCGCTCGCCGCGACGGAGCCATTTGGACCAGCTGCGGTTGAAGGTATGGACCCGGGAGGTCTCGCCGAGACTGTCCCGTACCGGATGCCCCTGGTTGACCCATTCAAAGATGCCGCCGTACAAATTGGAGACATCCTTAAATCCGGCTTTAAGAAGTTTTCGGGAAATCTTTTCACTGCGATACCCCACGGAGCAATAAACGATTACCGGTTGGTCCTTAGGAACGGAATCCAGGGCCGATAGGTTGAACTCCCGGTTCCCCACCCAGGTGGCGCCCGGGATATGGCTCACGGCGTACTCTTCCGCAGCCCGCGCATCCA
>JBNKHB010000083.1:0-9659 GCA_050290125.1 Robiginitalea sp. | reverse complement strand
CTTATTGGCCGCCATATCCTGGCGGTCATAGGCCGAAATGCCAAGGCCGATACGTCCGGATGCCGTGATGGTATCCGCCAGATAGGTGCCGTCCGCCTGACGCCTGAATCGGATCTCAGCCCGTTCCGCGCTGCGGTTTACCTGGGAGCCTTCGGAGAGCGGATAAGCATATAATTTTTCCAGGGTTGGGCGGGTAGCATCCCTCACCTCCAGGCCGTAAAGCAGCGGATTGGTGGGTTTTTCGTTTACGCTATTCCTGATTTCAAAATGCAGGTGGGGTCCGGAGGAACCTCCGGTATTTCCCGTATACGCAATAAGATCACCTTTGCGGACCGTAAGTTCTCCGTAGTCCGGAAAAGTTTCCACCTCGTAGGAACGGTTGTTGTATTGCAGTTTTTTAACATAGTCCTCTATTTCCGGCCCGAATTTCTGCAGGTGTCCGTAAACGGAGGTATGGCCGCTTGGATGCGCCACATACAGCACCTTGCCATATCCCCACAGGCCCACCTTGATACGGCTCACCGTGCCATCCGCTATGGCGTAAACCGGCAAACCCTGACGTTGCTGGGTCTTGATATCCACTCCTGCATGAAAATGGTTGGACCGCAGTTCGCCGAAGGTGCCTGCAAGGATAATGGGGATATCCAGCGGGGGGGCGAAGTCGGTGCCGGCGGGGGCGTATTGTCCGTTGGATGAAAAGAAGGCCAGCAGCAGTAGGCGGCTCAGGATTCGTAGCATAGCAATCGGATTCGCTACGAAAATACGGATTCGCCGCGCAATTCGGAAACAGCGAGCGGCAGAGAATGCGAATAGGGAAAGATCCCAGTAATTACCAGGGTTGGCAGCTGATGGCCCGGATTAATCACAAAAAGAATTGCGCAGTAGGCCATGGTGTCTTAACTTTGTGTAAATGCATTGAACGAAGTCAGGTGAGCGAATTGGTCCAAATCGTTGACGCTCTCGAGAACAAGATCAGCAAGCTGCTGCACAAACTGGAAGTAGTGCAGCAAAGCAACCGGAACTTGGAACGGGAAGTAGCCTCCTTAAAGCAGGCACGCGATACGGCCGATGCCGCTACCCGGGAGTGGGAAGAGAAGTACAATTCCCTCAAAATGGCAAATTCAATGCTGGGCAGTGATACCAATAAAACAGAAGCCAAGCTCAAAATAAATGCGCTGATCAGGGAATTGGACCATTGTATCGTACAATTGGCTGAGTAGCGTGGCATTGAAATATGACCGAAAGGCTCAAAATAAAGCTTTCCATCGCGGATCGGGTTTATCCCCTTACCATAGACCCGGCTCAGGAGGAAGGACTAAGGAAAGCGGCTAAGAATATCGAGCAGCTCGCCAAGAAATTTGAGCAGAATTACGCCGTTCGGGACAAACAGGACGTACTCGCAATGTGCGCCCTGCAGTTCGCCTCCAAGATCGAACAGGGGGGCATCGAACGGAAAGAGGATCACCATGAAACCATCGATCGCCTAAAGGCACTGGAATCACTGGTCTCCTCAAAATTGAGCACGCAATAAGTTCTTTTACATAGCAAAACGATACTGCCCACATTGGTACTATTTTTTTGACAAACTCAACACTAATTAAATTAGAAAGGGTGAGTTTAGGTTGTAAAAGCAAGCCTTCCAGAAAGGATCCTTGAGCAGCCTGTTAGCCCTAAACCTGTTTTTCGGAGTTTGTACAAAACTTCCATCAATGTGGGCTTTTTTTATCCGCGAATTGCGCCGACCTCCCCCCGCAGGCGCGCAGCGGGTATCGTTTTGCCCTGGCGCCGCTGCCCGCGAGCAAACTAAAACTTCAAAACATGGACATTACTACAGGGGTCATCGCACTGGTGATCGGACTGGCAATCGGCTTTGCCATCGCCAAGTTGCTGGAAAAGGGACAGGCGTCCAAGACCATCGCCTCCGCAAAGAAGGAGGCGGCATCCATCCTTAAGAGCGCCCAGTCGGAAGGCGAGAATATCAAGAAAGAAAAGATCTATCAGGCCAAAGAAAAGTTCCTGGAACTGAAAGCCGAACATGAAAAGGTCATCATTGGCAAGGACAAGAAGATGGCGGAAGCGGAAAAACGCACCCGCGACAAAGAGTCCAGGGTGAGCAGTGAACTGGCCCGGAATACCAAACTGAATGAGCAATTGGAATCCGAGTTGGCCGAGATCGAAAAGAAGCGCGAGTTCTACGAGCGCAAACAGAGCGAGCTGGAAAAACTGCACTCCAGTCAGGTGCAGCAACTGGAGGTGATCTCGGGCCTTTCGGCCGAAGAGGCCAAGGCCCAGCTGCTGGAATCCCTGAAGGAAACCGCCAAATCCGACGCCATGGCCTTTCTCCAGACCCATATGGAGGAAGCCAAAATGACGGCGCAGCAGGAAGCCAAGAAAATCATCGTCAATACCATTCAGCGGATCGGTACCGAGGAAGCAGTGGAGAACTGCGTTTCCGTATTCAATTTGGAATCAGACGACGTCAAAGGCCGGATCATTGGCCGTGAAGGGCGCAACATCCGTGCCCTGGAGGCCGCCACAGGGGTGGAGATCATCGTTGACGATACCCCGGAGGCCATTATCCTGAGTTGCTTTGGTTCTGTGCGGCGCGAGGTAGCGCGGCTCTCGTTGCATAAACTGGTAACGGACGGTCGCATCCACCCGGCCCGGATCGAGGAGATCGTGAAGAAGACGGAGCGGCAGATCGAACAGGAGATCGTTGAGGTGGGCAAGCGCACGGTAATCGACCTGGGGATCCATGGGCTTCATCCGGAACTGATCCGTTTGGTAGGCCGGATGAAATACCGTTCTTCCTACGGTCAAAACCTCTTGCAACACTCCAGGGAGGTGGCTAAACTCTGCGGGGTAATGGCCGCTGAGCTGGGCCTCAACCCCAAACTGGCCAAACGCGCCGGCTTGCTGCACGATATCGGCAAAGTGCCCAATACGGAATCCGAGGTAGAAACCCCGCACGCCATCCTGGGCATGCAATGGGCCGAGAAATACGGGGAGAAGGCAGAGGTTTGCAATGCGATCGGGGCGCACCACGACGAGGTGGAGATGAAGTCCCTGATTGCGCCAGTGGTACAGGTTTGCGACGCCATCAGCGGGGCACGGCCCGGCGCCCGGCGACAGGTGCTGGATTCCTATATCCAACGGCTCAAAGACCTGGAGGAGATCGCCTTCGGGTTCAGCGGGGTGCAGAAGGCCTATGCCATCCAGGCCGGACGGGAATTGCGGGTTATTGTTGAAAGCGAGAAGGTCAGCGACGAAAAGGCCGCACAACTCTCTTTCGAGATCTCCCAAAAGATCCAGACGGACATGACCTATCCGGGACAGGTAAAGGTTACCGTTATCCGGGAAACCCGTGCGGTGCACGTGGCAAAATAGGCGGGCTTAGATATTAACGAAGTCAAAACCGGCCATGGGATCCCCCCTGAGGTCTTTCCCGGTTTCGTTCAGTACGATCCCGTGCTCCAACCAGGCTTTGAGGTTCGCCAGCCAGAAGGACCAGCCGTTGCTGCAGCCGAAGTGGTAATTCAACTTGCTCCTGTCGTCGGTAGGGATCAGGAATTGCCGCAGCGTGAGCAGGACGGCATCCCCTTCATTGCTAAGGTTTACCGAGACCTTCTGTTCCCCGGCAAAGGTAAATTCCAGCAGGTCCGCTCCGTTCGCCGCTGTGATTCGCCCGGTTTCTTCCACATCAAAGTTGTGCCATTTCCAGGCATAGAGGTCGCCTTCCGCCACGGGCTGTCCAGCCGGTCGCCGGTTCCCTTCCGGGTCGGTAAAGCGGGCTTCCCGCAAGAACCAGCTGCAGATGCCCGATTCGGTAGCCCATTGCCGATAGATCCGATCCATGGGCGCCCGCAGGTAGATCTTTCTGGTGAATGCATCAAAACTCAATTGTTCCATCCCCTCTTGTATTAGCGGCTCTGCCTTTCAAATTCATAGATCTGCCGACCGAGAGCGGCCAGGAACGGCAGGCCGATTTCGTCGTATTCGTACTGGTCGTCGTTAAAGATCCCGTCCCGGTTCACCAGTAAGGTAGCCGTTAGCAGGAATTCCACCCCGTTGCTACGGTCAGCGATGTAGGCGCAGTCGGTAAGGGTACCATAGGCAAACCCCACCTTGTTATAGATTTCCAGGTGCTCCGGGATGCGCTGCTGAGAATCCCCGTAAATAAAGAATTTACAGTAGCCGTCCGGGTAGTGTTCGGGATCGTACCCGGCTTCCCGGGGCAGCAGTTTCATGGACTCCAGCAGGAATTCACGCTGTTCCCCTGAAATCTGAAAACGCTCCGCAGGAAGGAACTCCCCGGGGAAAACCACTCGTTTAAGGATGCTTTCAAGGCTCCGCACCGGCAGGTAATTCTTCCGGCTGAAATCAAAAGGTTCCGTTATATCCTCGCCGTCCTCAATAAACCCCCGACCTTTGCGGATGCCTTTAAGATCTAACTCCTCTACGGGGCGGTTGATCATGGCCGGCAGCTGCGTTACCGAGGTGTCGCTCAGGTAGATTACCAGGGGCAGGGTACTGGCTTCCTCCCGATGATAGCCCAGTCGGTGGGCGATACGGGCCGGGCCAATATTCTTGGAAGCCAGGCTGTCGTTTATGGCATCGCGTCCCAGGAATTCATAGAGCCGGTTGTTGGCATGGTTGTCACTTACGGCAAAAATGGCCCGGATATCTTCCTCAAAACTCGCCTCTACGCTGTCGCCTTCAACATAGTATCGCATATGGCGGTCCAGGCCGGGCGAAGCGTTTAGTTTTTCCAGGGCCAGTATGGCTACTGGTAATTTTGCCGTGCTGGCCGGATAAAAGTACTTACCGTCGTCTACGCCGTATTCATAGGGCGTAAAGAGTACGGAATCTCCCCGGCGCTCGATCCGTGTATACCGGATCTGGAGTTCAAAGGCATCGGGGTCCGCCATTACCCGGGCAATGGCACTGTCCGGGGAAGCAAGCACCCGGGCCAGCGGATCCTCCTGCAGCGCAGGTCCCTTGCAGCTGAATGGTATCCCGCTCACCACCCCCCAGGTAAACCAGGTCGCAATCAGACGTAGGGTCAGTGATTGGTTCAACAACATGCTTCTGTTCATTGGTATTCCCCCCTGTGAGGTTTCAGCGTATGACGGACCGGTGTTAAGAAGGCTTCCGGGATCACCATGTAGGCGATACAGTGCCTGTTACCCAGTGCACTGTAACCGGTTCTGCATCGGAGATCCTCAATGGGGTACGATTGCAGGTGTTCTTCATAGGCCCGGGCCATTTCCAGCGCATCTTCCCCCTTGAAATCCCAAATCAGCTTAATCCGTCTGTCCATTTGCGCGCCTGACCTTAATTGCTTACGGAGGTTCCGGCTTCCGCAAATTGCTTGAAATCCTCCAGATATTTCATGGATTGTTTTTTGAAGGCTCCGGGCATCAGCCACCCCATAAGATTCATCATGAAACCGGAAAATTGAAATTCGGATTCCGAAGTCCAGCGGGAGCGCCCGTCGTCCAGCGCCTCAAAGTAATTCTTCTGGATGTTGTGCACGCCCTTGGTATCGTAGGTACAGTGGAATTCAAACGGCATGTTGCGCTTTATGATCGTCTCTACCATAACCAGCTGCCTTTTCCCCATCTGGTATTCCAATTCCATCTGTGCCCCTTCCTGCCCCGGTTGTCCTGAAAGTTGCCGGTAGGAGACCAAACCCCGCTGCCAGTGTTTCATGTTTTCCGGTTGGTCCAGGATCTCGACCATCCGGTCCCTTGGCAGGTCTATGGTGATTTCACAGGTATAGTGCATGCCCACGGCGTTTCTCCCAAGGTACTAATTTTTGGAAGCTCCGGCGTCCAAAAAATCTGTTAATCCCTCGGGCTGGGTCTTGCGCGTGCGCCTGATATTCTTATTTTTGCCCGATGCGTAAACCGATGAAAGCCATCCGTTCCGTATGGGCTTTTGCCGCTTTGGCCGGCTGGGCCGCCGCTGTTTGGGGCTGCGACTCGCTCTGGAAAAAGGAACCTGAGAAAGTGCCCCTTGCCCGCGTTGGAGATACCTATCTCTACGCAGAGGAAGTGGATGAATTGATCAGCGGAAACCTGAGCCCTGAGGACAGCGCTTCCTATGTCAGCAACTATATCAATAACTGGGCAACCCGCCAGTTGTTACTTTCCCGTGCCCGCCTGAATTTGCCCGCGGAACAGTTGGAGGCCTTCGAAGCCCTGGTAGCGGATTACCGTGCGGACCTGTATACGCGAGCCTATAAAGAAGCCCTGGTAACGCAGGGGGCGGATACCCTGGTCCGGCAACGGGAGTTGGAGATATTCTACGAACAGGAAAAGGAGAATTTCAAACTGCAGGAGAAAATCGTACAACTCAGGTTTTTGGAGTTACCCCTGCAATTCCTGAATCGGGAAGAGGTCACTTCACGGCTCAGGCGGTTCAACAGGGAGGATCTCAGCTTCCTGGACTCGGTTGGGGTGCAGTTTCGCAAGCTGAATTTTAACGATTCCCTCTGGGTACCTGCCGCGCGGGTTATTGAGGAGATTCCACCCCTCACATACGACAACGAGACGCAATACTTAAAAAAATCACAATTTTTTGAACTCGAGGACGAACAGGGGGTATATTTGGCAGTGGTGCGCGATGTGCTGGACGTAAACGAGGTAGCGCCGCTCTCCTATATCAAACCCACGCTGCGCCAGGTACTGCTCAACCGCCGAAAGATGCGGTACATTCGCACCCTGGAAACCGACCTGATCAACGAGGCAATCCAACAGAAAGAATTTGAGGTATATGATACGAATTAGCAAAATTGGGGCATTGGTCCTGCTCGCCGGATTAGGCTGCGGACTTCATGCCCAGGAACTGGACTCCATCCCCGATACTCAGATCGAACCCCCTGCAGAACTGGTCCCCCCTCAGGACCTTGCAGAGCAAACCGCTCCGGCAAGCCAGACACAGCGGCGCAAGCTGGACGGCATCGCTGCGGTAGTGGGCGATTACGTGATCCTGGAATCCGATGTGGAAAAGACCCTGATAGATCTCCGGAATCAGGGCGCAACGGAAGAGGACATTTCGAGTTGCGGCCTGCTGGGCAAACTCATGGAAGACCGGCTGTATGCGCACCAGGCCGTGCAGGACAGTATCCTGGTATCGGACGAGGAGGTATACGGGGAAACCGACGCGACCATTCGGGAGTTCGAGCAGCGGCTCGGTTCCGTAGAACGCGTGCTGGAATTTTACAACAAGGAGTCCATAGAGGATTTCAGGGAGGATATCTTCCAGATCAAGAAATTGCAAATGCTCTCCAACCGGATGCAACGCGATATTATCGGGGAGATCAAAGTGACCCCGGAGGAAGTGCGCCAGTTCTTCAACAAGATCCCGGAAGACGAGCGGCCGGTATTCGGGGCGGAGTTGGAGATCGCCCAGATCGTGGTAAAACCGGAGATCCCGGAAGCCGAGAAACAGAAGGCAATCGATTTGCTCGAGCAGATCAAGGCCGACGTGGAGGATAACGACGCCAGTTTCCGCGTTAAAGCCATCCTGTATTCCCAGGACGACGGTTCCAAGTCCAATGGCGGCTTCTACAGCATTACCCGGCAGACCCAGTTTGTTAAGGAATTCAAGGACGTGGCATTCAGCCTGCAGGAAGGGGAGATTTCGGATCCGTTCGAAACCCAGTTCGGATACCACATTATTTACGCAGAGAAGATCCGCGGTCAGGAACTGGACCTGCGCCACATCCTAATAAAGCCCGAAGTACCGCAAACGGCCTTGGACGAGGCCCGGAAGCGGCTGGATACCATCCGCAAGCACGTCATCGAAGGGAAATACACTTTCGGTGATGCGGCGCGCAACTTCTCGGACGAAAAGGAAACCAAATTCGAAGGCGGCCTGCTCCGCAACCCCATTAACTTCGATTCCCGTTTTGAGCTGACCAAGATGGACCCGACCCTGTACAACCAGGTGCGCAACCTCAAGGACAACGAGATCTCCAATCCGATACTGGAGGATGATCCCAGAGGCGGCCCGCCCAGTTACAAGATCCTGATGGTGACCAACCGCTTTGACGAACACGAAGCCGATTTTGCACGCGACTACCTGAAAATCCAGGAACTGGCCCTGCGCGAAAAGCAATACAAGGCCATCGAGAAGTGGATCGCGGAACGTATCGACGAAACCTATATCAGCGTAGTAAACCGGAATTACCGCGACTGCGACTTTTCCAATAACTGGCTAAAGCAGCAGTAATGTCGGACGTGGCAGCCATTGAAAAGCTGGTCTCCAAACACCGGGAATTAAAGACTGAGATTGCCCGCGTTATCGTCGGGCAGGAGGCCGTGGTAGACCAGGTATTGCTCAGCATCTATACCGGGGGGCACTCGCTGCTGATCGGTGTGCCCGGGCTCGCCAAGACCCTAATGGTCAACACCATCGCCCAAACCCTGGGCCTGGATTTCAAGCGTATACAATTCACCCCGGACCTGATGCCCAGCGATATCCTGGGGAGCGAAGTGCTGGATCAGAACCGGAATTTTGTCTTTGTGAAAGGTCCGGTTTTTGCAAATATCATCCTGGCGGATGAAATCAACCGGACGCCGCCCAAGACCCAGGCTGCGCTGTTGGAAGCCATGCAGGAGCGGGCGGTTACCATCACTGGGAAACAGTACAGGCTGCCGCAGCCGTATTTTGTGCTGGCCACTCAAAACCCGATCGAACAGGAAGGTACGTATCCGCTGCCCGAGGCGCAGTTGGATCGCTTTATGTTCGCCATCGAACTCAAGTATCCCAGCCTGGAGGAAGAGATGCGGGTAGTGCAAACCACCACGGACGACCGGCAAACCCAATTGGCCACCCTCTTTAACGCGGAGGAGATCCTGGCGGTACAACATCTGATTCGCCGGATACCGGTACCCGACAACGTGGTGCGCTATGCGGTGGAGCTGGTTCAGAAAACCAGGCCCGGAGGGGAGGGTGCGCCCGATCTTGTAAACCAGTTCCTGGACTGGGGAGCCGGTCCGCGCGGTTCCCAGAACCTGGTGCTTGGCGCAAAGGCCCATGCGGCCGTGGACGGCAGGTTCTCCCCGGACATTGACGACGTGAAGGCCATTGCCTATGGCATCCTCCGGCATCGGATCCTAAGAAATTACAAGGCCGAGGCAGAGGGTGTCTCGGATGAGGATATCATCCGACAACTGTTATAACGGAACAAAAAAACCCGGTAGCGCGCTACCGGGTTTTTTATGTATCAGGGGTATACGGTTTAAAATGCGTTTGATCCGATGTTGGCATGGGCGATGATCATGTCCATGCTTTGTTCGCTTTGATAGATATTAAGGTATCCGTCAAAGACCATCAGCTCGTCGAAACTGATCGTAGTACCGTTATCCAGTTGCGTGATGACTGTTTCGCTAATCTGGCATTCGCACTCATTCAGCGTAATGGCTACCGCCCCGCCTTCAGCTATGCTGTTGTAATGCACGGCGGCGGGGTGCACCCCGTCCAGGGCGTTCTCCAGTTCAATATAGATCGTAGAAGTTCCGTCGTTATTGCGGATCAGGGTGGCCGTACCGGTCACGCCGGAATCGTTCACGCTGGTGAGGTCGTAGGTAACGCTTTCAACGGGATCCGGGACCGGATCCTTGCTGTCAGGATTATTTGTGTCCGAAGAC
>JBNKHB010000082.1:0-9847 GCA_050290125.1 Robiginitalea sp. | reverse complement strand
GGCAAGAACCCCCAATTCGTCTGCATTCGGGAAGGCCAACTTTCCTTTATTGTGGTACGCCCGGTGGCCTATCCCGAAGACCCCACCCGCTATGACGAGGCGCTGATGCAAAAGGTAAAGGCGCATGCCGAAACCTTTGAGGCCCGAACCTATTATGCCGGCGTCGGGCTCTCCAACGCTGCCGACCGAAACGTACCGGTCTATTTGAATGAAGAATATATCGTGGAATATGCTGGCCTTATTGAAATTTAATACCCGACTGGCGGCAGGGCTCCTGGCCGGTGTCCTGGCTTGCGGCTGTAGCCCGCAAGGCCCCTTACAAATGCATAATTATCAGGGCGGAGCCCTGGGCACCTCCTATGCCATTACCGTTTTCACCGCAAACCAGGAAGACCTGGCGCCTGCGGTTGATTCCGTGTTTACCGTAGTAAACCGATCCCTTTCTACCTATCAGGACGACTCCGATATCAGCCGGATCAACAGCGGGGACAGCACCGTGGTAGTGGATGCGCTGTTTCGGGAAGTATTCGAAGCATCCGGCCGGATCTACCGGGCCACCAACGGTTATTTTGATCCCACCGTGGGCATATTGGTGGATGCCTGGGGATTCGGTCCAGGTCCTGCCCTGGAAATGGACAGCACCGTGGTGGATAGCCTCCTGCGGTACGTCGGTTTTGAAAAATTGCAATTGGGGCCGGATAACCGCCTGAGGAAAACCTACCCCGCCATCCGCCTGGACTTTAACGCCATAGCCAAAGGTTATGCCATCGATTGCCTGGGGAGGATGCTGGAGGCCCGGGGGATCGACCACTACCTGGTGGAAGTAGGGGGCGAGGTGCGCACCCGCGGCAACCAGCCTGAAAAGGATCGGGCCTGGCATGTGGGGATCGACGATCCGCAGGCTACGGAAGGCCGTGCCATAAAGCGCGTGGTGGCCCTGGAGGATGTATCCATGGCTTCCTCCGGCAATTACCGAAAGTTTCGCGTAGACCCCGAAACCGGGGAGAAGTTTGTCCATACGGTAGACCCGCATACGGGCTTTACCCGCAATTCCAACGTGCTGGCAACCTCGGTGATCGCGCCGGACTGCACCACCGCGGACGGCTATGCCACCGCCTTTATGGCCATGGACCTGGAGGCCTCCAAGGCGCTGCTGGCCGATAGCCCGGACCTGGAAGGTTATATCGTTTACCTGAATGAGGACGGAGTGACCGAAGAATTCGCCACCCCGGGTTTTGCGGCCTTATTCCGTTAAGCTTCCCGGAGTATTTCCCGTACTGGCGTGTCAACAATGACCGCAGGTTGGAAATTCGGGAATACACAAATTATCCCGGTTTATGTACCAATGGGATGAGTTCCCCATGGGCCAGCCGGTAGCGCTCCCGCAGTTCCGGGCTGAATTCCCGGGTATAATCCACCGCGTCCACCCGGAATCCTGCCGATCGCAGGATATCAAAATAGTCCCGCCCGTATACCCGAACGTGATCGTATTGACCGAAGATGCGACGGCGCTCCGCCGGATCCGTGATGCCCGGGTCTTCAAAGGTCTTTTCCCTGGTAAGCTCCTGCGGGACCTGAAAGATGCCCCAGCCGCCAGGTTTCATAACGCGGTACAGTTCCGCCAGGGCGGCCTGCTGGTCCGGGATGTGTTCCAACACATGATTGCACAGGATCACGTCGAATTGGTCGGCTTCAAAAGGGAGGTTGCAGATGTCTGCCTTCACGTCCGCCAGCGGGGAGAGCAGGTCCGTGGTCGTGTAGTCCAGGTTCGGTAGCTTGCGGAATCGCTTATAGAAAGCCTGTTCCGGGGCGACGTGCAAAAGCTTCAACGGCGCCTTGAAAAAGTCGGTCTCGCGGCTCAGGTAGAGCCAGAGCAGCCGGTGGCGCTCCAGCGACAGGGTAGACGGGGACAGTACATTTTCTCTGGGGTGTTCATATCCGTAGGGAAGGAAACTCCGGAAACTGCGGCCATCGATGGGGTCCGTATACCGCTTGCCTTTCATCACCAGTGCCAGCAACGGCCGCGCCACGTAACTCAGCCGGATCAACAACGGCCTGGGCAGCAGCCCCAACACCCATTTAAAGAGGCGTTTCACGGTGATCAGATTGGTAGGGGGGTGCGACGGAATTCGGCTTCCTCATCCGAAGTGATCCCCAGCGCTTCGTAAATGTAGCTGAAGGTAGACAGCAATTCAGGGACTCCGTCGATCAGGGCAACGTCGTGTTCAAAGTGGGCGCTCGGCTTGCCGTCCGCCGTCAGGATGGTCCAGCCGTCCTTGAGTTGACGCACCCGACGGGTACCCATATTGATCATAGGTTCGATGGCCACCACCATGCCGTCCACGAATTTCTTGCCCCGACCGCGCTTGCCGTAGTTGGGCATTTCCGGGGCTTCGTGCAGTTTGCGACCCAGGCCGTGGCCCACCAGTTCCCGGACCACTCCGTAACCGTGCCCTTCGCAGTGCTGCTGGATGGCATAGGCAACGTCGCCTACCCGGTTACCGGCCTTGAACTCCCGGATCCCGATATAGAGCGACTCCTTGGTCACTCGGAGCAACTCCTTCGTTTCGGGCGCCACCTCACCCAATTCAAAGGTGTAGGCGTGATCCCCGTAAAATCCATTCTTAAGTGCACCGCAGTCCACCGATACGACATCCCCCTCCTTAAAAGGTTCGTCATTCGGGATACCGTGGACTACCTGTGCATTCAGGCTGATGTTCAGTGTATTGGGAAAGTCATACATGCCCAGGAATCCCGGTTCTGCACCGTGGTCCCGGATGAATTCTTCGGCCAGGCGATCCAGGTGGAGGCCCGTAACGCCGGGTTTGAGCTCAGCCGCCAGCATGCCCAGGGTACGGGACACGATCAGCGCGCTCTCCCGCATCAATTCGATTTCTTCGGCTGTTTTTACGTGGATCATGGCTGCAAAGATAGCACAGATGCCTCAATTGGCCCGGGGCAGGCTAATCCCAATCGTAGGCGTGCCGGTAGGGCATGCCGCTGAGGATCTTAACCATATCGGCCTCCAGGGATTCGATGGGGTATTCCACGATCCGTCCGAGCTCGTCATCGCCCCGGTAGAATATAAAAGTGGGTACATTGATGATCCCGTAGCCCTCTTCAAAGGCTTCGGGGGTGGTCTTCTCCCGCGTCATGGCTACCACCTCCACGGTTTCTTCCGGATAGCCTGTTTCCCTTAAGATACGAACGAAGCGGGGCACTTCACGGCGGCTGTCGTTGCACCAGGTGCCCAGGAACAATTTGATCTCCACGTCTTCCAATAGCCCTTCCAACTGAGCGGTAAGCTCCGGGTCGGTTTCGTAGGCTTCGATATTCGCCTCGTACCAGCCTTTGAAGGGGTCGTTCTTCAGGGAGTCCAGGGCGGCAGAGCCCACCAGGATCTCGGTCTCCCCGTCGGGGATACGCACCGCCGTGTGGGCGGGCTGCGCCTTACAACCGATCAGGACTGCGATCAGGCTCCCCGTAAAGAAAAGGCTGAAGGCACTACGCATCGGACAACAAGGATTTTTGGGTCATCAGTTCCGGCTGATCGATCCCCAGGATCTCCAGCAGGGTAGGGGCGATATCGCCGAGTACGCCGGAATGGATGTGTTTGCGGTCCGGATCCACCAGGATCACCGGCACCGGGTTGGTGGTATGGGCCGTATGCGGACCGCCGGTCACCGGGTCGATCATGGTATCGCAGTTGCCATGGTCGGCGATGACCAAAGTTGAGTATCCGTTGGCCAGACCCGCCTGGATCACGTCGCGCGCGCAAGCATCAACCGTTTCGCATGCCTTGATCGCGGCCTCCATTACGCCCGTATGCCCAACCATATCCGGATTGGCAAAGTTCAGGCAGACGAAATCGGCCTCCCCTTTCTCCAGTTCGGGGATGATGGAATCCCGAACCTCCCGGGCGCTCATCTCCGGTTGCAGGTCGTAGGTGGCTACCTTGGGCGAAGGGCAGAGGATGCGCTTTTCGCCCTGGAAGGGTTCCTCGCGACCGCCGTTGAAGAAGAAGGTTACGTGCGGATATTTTTCGGTCTCCGCAATCCGAATTTGTTTCTTTCCGGCTTGCTCCAGCACCTCACCAAGGGTTTCCCGGATGTTTTCCTTGTCGTAAATGACATGCACCCCCTTAAAAGTGTCGTCGTAATTGGTCATTGTAACATAGTACAGATCCAGCGGATGCATGTTCTGTTCATGAAAGGCCTGCTGGCTCAGTGCCTGCGTTAGTTCGCGACCCCGGTCCGTACGGAAATTGAAAAAAACCACCACGTCTCCGTCCTTCAGGCTCGCAAGGGCCTTTCCGTCAGCATCGGTGAGCAGGATAGGTTTGATGAATTCGTCGGTAACCCCTTCGTCATAGCTCTGCTGCAGGGCAGCCACTGCATCGGTCGCAGGGGTACCGGCGGCATTGACCAGCAGATCGTATGCCAGTTTTACCCGCTCCCAACGCTTGTCCCGGTCCATCGCATAGTAGCGGCCCACTATGGAAGCCAGTCGGGTAGGGGTGGATTCCATGAAGGCGACCAGATCTTTTACAAAGCCTTTGCCGCTTTTCGGGTCCACATCGCGGCCGTCGGTGAAGGCGTGAACGAAGGATTGCTGCACCCCTGCGTCTTCAGCGGCCTGAATCAGGCCCTTTAGATGATCGATATGGCTGTGCACCCCGCCGTCGCTCAGCAAGCCCAGAAAGTGTACGGGTTTGTTATTCTTGCGGGCATATTCAAAGGCTGCGGACAATTCGGGTTGCTCGTTCAGGCTTCCGTCCTCCACGGCCAGGTTGATCTTGGCCAGGTCCTGATAGACGATGCGGCCCGCTCCCAGGTTCATATGACCTACCTCGGAATTCCCCATCTGCCCTTCCGGCAGGCCTACGTTCATCCCATCGGTCCGCAGGGTTGCGTGCGCATATTTCGTATAAAGGGAATCCACAAAAGGGGTGTTGGCCTGATCAATGGCGGATACCTTGGGATCCGGGGAGATGCCCCAACCGTCCAGGATCATCAGGATTGCTTTGGAATTCATCGGTTCTCGTTTCGGGTTCAAAATGCAAAAATACGCCGAAATCGCACGTCAAACCAGTTCTGGGGCGGTTTAATTAAAAGCGGTTCAAAGCCCCGTAAATCAGGAAGTTCGGTAGTTTCGACTTGTTAAAATTTCGTTATTTAACTGTTAATCGTGAAACAGTTCACCATTGGAATCGTCTATATTTATATAGTACGTATTTATTATTCATCATCAATCTAAAAACAACGCGTTATGAAGTCAACTTCTGTAATGGTAGCTGCTATTGCTCTTTTGTCAGCTACACAACTAACCGCTAAGGACATCGAAGTACCTGTGCAACCCCAAACCTTGGTTACCGCTGCCGCACCCGTGGCGATCAGTCCGTTCTGCAAAGCTATTTTGCAGGGAGACGCCGAAACGGTTTCCAAAATGATCCAATTGGGCGAGGACGTCAACCAGAAATCCCTTGGCAAAGCTCCCATTCATTTTGCAGCCCGTTACAACCGGGCAGAGATCCTGAAGGTTTTACTGGCCCATGGAGCCGACCTGAACATGCGTTCGGACGAAGGTTTTACGGCCGCTAAGTACGCAGAACTATCAGGTGCCAAAGATGCGCTGGCCGTTCTGAAGCAGGCAGGAAAAGTTTGAGACAGAAGGAGTTTATTCATCAACCAAAAAAACCCTGGCAATCATGCCAGGGTTTTTTTTTGAATCCTTTCGGGTAAAGCCTGTTTGTAATAGTGTTCCGTAAAAGAGCTTCGGCCGATTAGAATTCGAATCCGGTAAACGCCCGGTAAAGGAAGGCGTAGAGCGCCATACTTAGCATAAAAGCGCAAAAAAGCGAATAGCCTTTCAGCAACACCACCAAATAGGTTGGCTTGCAACCGTCAAAGGCGTGTACATACAAATTCTTAAAGTGCAATAGTGTTCCCATATAGTTGCTTTTAATCGAGTTAAAACACAGCTATAAGGGTTAAATCGGGGCGATGAACTTAATCTTCCACAGGGTCCGAAAAAGCTCAAGAAGATATTGGGATGAATCTCAAATATACGAAAAATGGCCAGCCTCGGCCCAGTGGGCTTTTATATTCGATCAATTGCGGTATTTCTCGATAGCCTCGCGGATTTTCTCAATCCGGTTGTCCGGATCGGGGTGCGTGCTTTGAAATTCCGGCACGCGATTCGGACCGGCGGCCTCCTTCAGGATTTCCATTACCCTGATCATTTCTTCTGGCTCATATCCGGATTGCAACATAAAGAGCACGCCTAATTCGTCGCTCTCCAGTTCGTCCCCCCGGCCGTTCTGCAAGAGCGTGCTCTGCCCGATCCCCGCCACGACGTTCCCCATGTCGGCTCCCACGGAAGCACCCATGGAAACGGTGCGCCAGAAATTGCTATCGGCGATCCGCTCTGCCGAGTGCCGTCCGATGACATGCCCGATCTCATGGCCCAGAACGCCGGCCAATTGGGCCTCGTTCAGGCGAGAAAATAAGGCATAGGTGATAAAAACCTGGCCGCCCGGCAGGGCAAAGGCATTGATGGTCTGATCATCGGCCAACAGGTGAAAATCGTATTGGTAAGGGGTCTCCCGCGCAATGCTGCTCTGGACCAGGCGCTTGCCCACCGCATCAACAAAGGCCTGGAGGCGTTCGTCCGGGTACAGGCCACCGTGTTGCTGGGCCATTTCCGGTGCCGACTGCAGGCCGATGGCAATCTCCTGCTCGGCCGTCATATTGATATTCTGGACGCGACCTGTATACGGATTTTCCTCCTTGTTACTGCAGCGTTGGATAAAGGCGAAAGCCACAATGGCCAGCCCGATGAGGATACGGATCTTCCAGCTACCTCGTCTCATAGTAAGGGAAAATGGTTAGTCCCGGTAAGGTACAAAAAGTTCCCTATAGAAGGTCCGGGTTAATATCCAGGATATTGTCCGTAAAGTAGGTCCGCAAGAAGCCGGTGGTGAAGTGTTCGGCTCCCAGGAAATCCTCCTTTTCCATAAGTCTTACCAGGTTGATCCCACGGAACTGGGACAGCATGGGGATGGAGAGCGGCGCATAGGAATAATGCCAGGGTTCGTATTTAAAACCGCGGCGTTTGGCGTTGTCGGTATAGACCAGGTAGAAGCCGTAATCCTGGCTACGGGCCTGCATCCAGGTCAGGAAATCAGCAAACGGCCCGCCTTCCTGGAATTTGTCCGGATCCAGCACGTCGCCGTCTGCAGGTTTTGAGGCATCGATCAGGTCCACATCAGTCCCCCAATGATGCCTGCTGGTCCCCGGGATCGTGGAGTATTCAATGATCTTGTCGATGGCCGCCAGCGGCTCCATCCCATCCACATCCGTAAATTCAATGTACTTGCGTTCAAAAATGGAGCGTTGCCGTTCGTAGCTCCGGTAGCTGCTGACCACGGAAATGTCAATCCCGTCCTGATAGGCGGCCCGCTTCATGCGAACAAAGGCTTCGTGTGCTTCCGGCCTCAGGTTAATGCCTTCACCGACCAGCTCGATATCGGCCTTGCCCATTAACTCCTCCAGGGTGTATTCCTTCTGTTGGCTTGCCAGGTTCAACTGGGGCAGGCTCAGTGCCAGGCCGGCCAGGCTGCCGTTACGGATAAAGATTCTTCGGTTCATACATCGGGGTTATTGCGGCCTTATGGCGAAGTTAAATAAAATTTACGGGGAATACCCCCGCCCTCGGGTTGTTAGTCAGCCAGATAAAAATAGCCCTGGTGGCGTTCCTGCAGATCGTGGAAGGTGATGATGTAGAAATAGATCCCGGGTTCCAGACCGGACTTGCGCTGCACCACCATATCCACATTGGAGCGCCCGTTAAACCCACCCTGGTAGTTGTCCTGCTGGAAGACCAACAATCCGTAACGGTTATAGATCTGCAGGTTATTGTTGGGGGCCTCTGCAGTACGGTCAATCTCCAGGGTTTCGTTATGTCCGTCGCCGTTCGGGGAGAGGTAGTAGTTATCCAGGTCTACGGTGGTATAAGCTTCGGAGATGCTGGCATTTCCCCCAAAAGTGATAACCTCGTATTGGCTGGGGACGAAGTAATCCGAAGTTAGGCTACCGTAATCTCGGCCGCCTTCCACGCGCGTATTGCCAAGGTCCACCCAAACTTGCTCCGCCTTGTTCCATCCCACTACCCGAAGGTCGCTCAGATACTGGGCCAGGCCGCCGGTGTTGCTGTACAGGTCCCACGTAATGGTTACGCGGGACGGGATATCCCCGCTCAAGGTCCAGAATTCTTCCCGGCTGATGCGAAGCCCTGCTTCTGAGAGGGATTCCACGTAGAATGGGACCGGAAAACTCAAAGGGGCTCCGGGATCTTCCGGATAATACGCGGCTCCGGCCGTTGCATTGATTGCCTGTGATTCAATGGTCAAGGGCCGCAACCGATCGGCATCGCCGATCGGGAAGGTGAATTCCTGTTTGTTGAGTAATGAGGCATAGCCATCTACCTTGGATACCTGGTTTTCTCCGGTATAAAAGGATGAAATGTCAAATTGCGGGTCTCCGGCAGACCCGTCGCGAAAGGTACGGATATCGCCATGGATGAGATTGGCATTGTTCTCCACGCGGAACGCGTTCTCCAGCCATATACCTTTTACGGCCGAAAATTCCACATCGTGGAATACTGGCATTTGTGAACCGGAAATGACCAGGGAGCCGGCGTCATTGTAAAAACCGACCAGCCCATCAGCATTTTCAAAAGGGCCGTCATTATGGAAATTGGCATGGATTCCGGCTGCCCCGTCGGCATGCATTTGGAGCGTACCATGGTTGGTAATGCCTTCCTGCGCCTGCATGGCCGAACTGCAGGCCGTTAGCATTATGATTGATATGTAGGTAGGTAGCCTCATAGATCCTCAGCCTTAATCCCTGCTGATTTGATGCCAGTTTGTGCCGTCGCTTTGCAGCCAGTAGACCTTGTCTTTTTTCAATTTGTTATCACTGCTTCCGCTCTCGGAGATGTAAGTTGTTGATGTGAAATTTTCCCCGCCGGATAAGTTCTTCAGGATATAGATCCTACCGGTACAAGTGGACGCGGCAGGCAGCGTTATCGTGAGTCCTGAGCTGTACATGATCACGGTAAAGTCGGAAGCCGTGAGTGAGGTGCTTGCATTCGTGCTGCGAATTCCTGTGCTTATCGATCCGGCTACGGACAATGTGGAATTGGGTGTTGCCGTTCCGACACCTACCTGACCGTTCGTAAACCCAAGGGTTTGGCCGTTTTGGTCATAGGTCCTGCTTTCCGCATCCTGAACCAGATTATCGGTCGCCAGGTTTTTTTCAGGCCCAGCGGGTCCGGCAGGCCCTTGCGGACCGATTGCCCCGTCTGCCCCATCAGCTCCGGCGGGTCCGGCAGGCCCTTGCGGTCCAGCAGGCCCTTGCGGTCCTTGCGGTCCAACAGCACCAACAGCACCATCTGCGCCGTCCACACCAGCGGGTCCCTGGGGTCCTTGAGGTCCGACAGCTCCGTCAGCGCCATCTGCTCCGTCTGCACCAGCGGGTCCTTGAGGTCCTTGAGGTCCGACAGCTCCGTCAGCTCCATCGGCACCGTCTGCTCCGGCAGGTCCAGCAGGTCCCTGAGGTCCTTGCGGTCCAACCGCGCCGTCAGCACCATCTGCACCTGCGGGCCCTTGCGGTCCCTGGGGTCCTTGCGGCCCAACAGCACCGTCCGCGCCGTCTGCTCCATCAGCGCCATCCACGCCAGCGGGTCCGGCGGGTCCTTGCGGTCCGGCTACACCGGGATCACCCTGGTCACCTTTATCTCCTTTTGGCCCTTGCGGCCCAACAGCACCGTCCGCGCCGTCAGCACC
>JBNKHB010000081.1:0-9929 GCA_050290125.1 Robiginitalea sp. | reverse complement strand
CCTTCGAGGACTTTCAGGCGCTCGCTGAGCACCTTGCTGGAAATCCCGTAGACTTTCTTCTTAAGGGCATTAAAACGCAGCGTCGGATAATATCCCAGGTGCAGGACGATCAGGATGCTCCATTTGTCCGAAGCCAGTGCCATTACATCCCGGATCGGGCAATACGGGGCGCTTTCAATGGGCCGGTAGGGACCAAAAACTTCTGCAATTTTTTTTGCTGCCTCAATCCGTTGATTTTCAGTGATAGTTTCCATGCCGATACCTGGTTTGTCCCTCCGCACTGCTTTCAGGAATGCGTGAATTAGCTTAGATTTGGTTTATAATATATAGCAAGTTACTAAAAGTAACCATATATGGCAACCCTTGCATCGTACATCAGACCACTCGTTACCCGTTTCCTGGGAGGATATCTGAACTTCCTGGTCCTATTCAGCCCGCGGCTGGGGGCCCGAAAGGCCTTTGCTATCTTTTGCAAAGTCCGGAAAGGCCGGGTAAAGCCGGTTCAACAGGCCTACCTGGAAGCTGCAAAGAACGGCGTTGAATCCGTATCCGGGCACAGCGTGCAAACGTATAGTTGGCCCGGCAAGGGACCTAGGGTATTGTTGGTCCACGGCTGGGAAAGCAACACCTTCCGGTGGCGGAACCTGATCCGGTTCCTGCAGGAAGCGGACTTCAGCATCCTGGCTTTTGACGCCCCGGCGCACGGGCATTCCAGCGGCACGCACTTTCATGTCCCGCTGTACACGGAATGCCTGGAGCATATGGTGCAAAAATTCCGCCCAAAGTACGTAGTAGGGCATTCCGTAGGCGGTATGACCGCCCTGTACCACGCGCACCGGTACCCGAGTGAATCGGTGGAAAAGATCGTTACCATCGGTTCACCCTCCGAATTCTACGAGATCATGGAGGATTACCAGCGGATCCTGGGCTTTAACAACCGGGTGCTTAAAGCGCTGGACGGGTTCATCTTTGAGGAGTTCGGATTCCACGTTCACGAATTCTCCACCTCCCGCTTTGTAGAGGGAAACCCCAAGAAAGGTTTATTGCTCCACGACAAGCTGGATCCCATAGCGCCATTTCACGCTTCGGCCAAGGTGCACAATGCCTGGAAGGACAGCCAACTGGTCACAACCGAGGGGCTTGGACATTCCATGCACCAGGAGGATGTCAACCGGCAGATCGTGGAATTCCTGAAAGAAGGATAGTGGGTTGCTCCCAGGCCGATACCCGGCCGGTTTTTGTATTTTTAGTGCTCCTTAACTTCAATTGAATATGGAATCCGTATCCCCTTTTCACGTGGCCATCCCGGTCCATAACCTGTCCGAATGCAGAACGTTCTACCGGGAGACCCTGGGTTGCGAGGAAGGCCGCAGCAGCGACCAATGGGTGGATTTTAACCTCTTCGGCCATCAGGTGGTGATCCATTACAAACCCAAAAGCGAAGAAGCGTTGCATACGAACCCGGTGGACGGCAAGGACGTCCCGGTGCCGCATTACGGGGTGGTATTGCCCTGGGACCGTTTTGAGCGTTTTGCGGAGGCGTTGCGGAGCAAGGGCGTACAATTTGTAATTGAACCCTATATCCGGTTTGAGGGACAGGTTGGGGAGCAGGCCACCATGTTCTTCCTGGATCCCGCCGGCAATGCCCTGGAATTTAAGGCATTCCGGAACCTGGATCAATTATTCGCCAAATAACCTCAGCCGTCTTTCCGTTTAACAAGGCGGTGCCAGACAAAGAGAAAGATCCCATAGGCCACCCCAAAGATCAGGGCAGTCTTCCCTTCAGCCAACAGCGTTTCCTGTCCGAAGTCGCGCCCGAGGATCAATTTTACGATCCAGAACAGCAGGGCGCCTATCAGCGCTTGTACCAGTATACGTTGCGTGGTCATGTTTCTTTTATTGTGACCAGGACGTCGGTACGCGGTCCCAGCGGTGTTCCTTCAGTGCTTCCATCAGCGCGGACTCCAGTCCGGCCCCGTCGCTCGTGGCCGTATTGGCTTCCACGTTGCGCGCCTTGCGCATACCCGGGATAACCGTGCCCACATCCTTATTTGCCAGGATAAAGCGCAAGGCCATCTCGGCCATGGTCATCCCCTCGGGTACCAGCGGCCGAAGCCGGTCGGCCCGGTCGGCGCTGGCCTCCAGGTTTTCCGGCACAAAATAGGAGCCCCGCCAGTCCCCCTCCGGGAATACGGTATCCCGGGTAATGTTGCCCGTAAGGGTCCCTTCGTCAAATGGTACCCGGGCAATCACGGCGATATCGTGCTGGCGGCAATACGGAAAAAGCACGTCTTCCGGGGCCTGGTCAAAGATGTTGTAGATCACCTGCACGGCATCGATCAGCCCGCTTTTAAGGGCGGCCATGCCGTTCTCGGGCTCCCAGCGGTTCATGCTGATGCCCATGGCCGCAATCTTACCTTCCCGCTTCAGGTCCTCCACAGCGCGCTGCCATTCCTCGCGTTCCGCCCAGCCGTCGTCCCAGGTATGGAACTGCATCAGGTCGATCTGCTCGACATCCAGGTTCTTCAGGGTTTTCTCTGTATACTCCCGGATATGCGATGCCGGGTAGCTGTCCTCAAGTGTATATTCCGGCAGGGCCGGCCATCTGAAATTCCTGGGTGGGATCTTGCTGGCTGCGTACAATTTGGTCCCGGAATGCCGTTTGAGCAATTCCCCCAACAGCCGCTCGCTATGGCCTTCGCCATAACCCCAGGCCGTATCAAAAAAGTTGACGCCCCGCGCTACTGCCAGGTCCAGGGAATTTTCGGATTGGGAATCGTCGGATCCTTTCCATCCGGCCATTCCCCACATCCCGTAACCTACTTCGCTTACCTTCCACCCGGTCCTCCCGAACGTGCGATATTTCATAGTATTTGAATTTTAAAATGGTTCAATTTTCCGCATCCGTTGCGCGCTTTTCGAAACAGACGCTGTTCTCCACCCCTTCGTACGGGCCGAAATTCCGGATGCGCCGGTAGTTGTATTTCTCGTACAGGGCAATGGCCTCAGGTTGCCGCTTGCCGGTTTCCAGGACGCAGCGGGCATAGCCGTCCGCCCAGGTCCAACGCTCCAATTCTCCCAGGATCCGGCCGGCGACCCCCTTCCCGCGAAAACCGGGCAGGGTATACATGCGTTTGATCTCCAGGGCATCTTTGTCAAATGCCTTGAGCGCGCCGCAGCCAACGGGGCGGCCCTCAACAAAGAGCACCACGGCCCGCTCCAGGGCCTCTATGCCATTAAACTGATGGTAAAATGCGTGATCCGGCCCGTCTCGTTCGGCCAATTCCGCATCCAGGCGGGATACCAAATCCCTGAAATCAGCATGTTCCGAAGTTGTCCGTAGGAGTTTGCTATCCATTTTTATGCTTTACCCAAGGACCAATCCCTGGCGGCGCACCCAAAAATAAGCAAATACGAGGTTCGGCACCCAACATAGCCAGGCGACCAGCCGGTAGGCCGGAATGAATTCCCCAAAGGCCATGATGAGCAAGGGCATCCAGATCCGCAAGGTAACCGCGGCAAAACAGGCTGCATAGCTGTAGATCATCCAGATGCCGTGATTCCCGAACTTACGCCGCTGCACGGCTGCATAGGCCCGCAGCGTGAAATAGATCCAGAAGAGGCCCAGCAGGAAGAATCCCGTCCCGGCAATCCACCCGCCGGTGGCATGTACGGCCAGGTACAGGCTGCAGCCACCGCTGGCAAGCACGCTTACCAGATAAACAATGCCCAGGCGGCGGTGCCACTGCAGGTGCTTACGCCGAAGCGCCCGGCTGAACTGGGTCCAGCCTGTAAGCAGCGCCAGGCCGCCGAAAGAAATATGGCCGTAAAATGCCAGGATCCATGCCGTTTGTGCCAGTAAGGCGTCGCTTTTGGAGGCGAGCAGGCCCATATCCCGGTCCATCCCCAGGTAGGCAAGCGGATACAGGCCGATCAGGATGGCCAATGCGCCGAAAGCCACCCAGGCAAACTTATTGGAGGTCCTGCGAAGTCCCATGTATTAATTCTGAAATGGTGCCTGAAATCCCTAAAAAGATACGGGGTTTTTAGTCGGCCGGCAAGGCCGGACCCGCATTACCGTTTATCGGATTTTCATACCAAAGGCGCCAGAGCCTTCGTTATCGGAATAGTGTGAACTAAAATCCGTACGCCATGAAAAAGATCGGAATACTTTTGATCCTGAGTTTGAGCCTGGGAATGCTGGCCGGTTGCACCAACGATGAATCGGATACGGAATTCGATACGCTGACCCCTGCCGAGGAGGAACAGCAACTCCAAAAACCCGCTTAGCGCTGTTTTCTTAGGAAATGGCACGCTGCCGTGCCAGTAAGGTGTTCTTGAGCAGCATGGCGATGGTCATGGGGCCCACCCCGCCGGGCACAGGCGTAATAAAGGAGGCCTTTTTGCTCACCGCTTCAAAATCCACATCCCCGCAGATGTAATAGCCGCGTTCCCTACTGGTATCGGGCACCCGGGTGATCCCCACGTCGATCACCACGCAGCCTTCCTTGACCATATCGGCCTTTACGAAATTTGGTACGCCCAGGGCGGAGACGATAATATCCGCCTGGCGGGTGAGTTCCGGCAGGTTTTGCGTACGGCTGTGGGCCAGGGTTACGGTGGCGTTGCCCGCGGGGCCTTTCTGGCTGAGCAGGATGCTGATCGGCCGGCCTACGATATGGCTGCGGCCAATGACCACGGCGTGCTTCCCGGAGGTCTCAACGCCATAGCGCTCCAGCATCTCCATAATGCCGAACGGAGTGGCAGAGATAAAGGTCTCCAGTTCCAGGGCCATCTTTCCGAAATTGGCCGGGTGAAACCCGTCCACGTCCTTATCCGGGTCCACCGCCATCAATATCTTTTGCTCGTCGATGTGTTTGGGCAAGGGCAATTGAACGATATAGCCGTCGATCTCCGGATCGGTATTCAGTGCCCGTACCACTTCCAGCAACTCCGCCTCCGTGGTGGATTCCGGAAGCTTTTTCAGGGTAGAATCAAACCCGACCCTTTCGCAGGCGCGGACCTTGCTGCCCACATAGGTGAGGCTGGCACCGTCTTCGCCCACGATCACAGCGGCCAGGTGCGGCACCTTCTCGCCCCGCTCCTTCATGGCGGCTACGGCCACCGCTATTTCATCCTTGATTTCGCCTGAGAGTTTTTTTCCGTCTAAGAGGGTCATCCGTCTGGAATTTGGAATTGGAATAAAGGACCTGCTCTCCGGCAGGTTTAAAATCTGGTATTCATCAGGGCTTCATCTGCTGCATCATCTGCATCATTTTCTTGCCGCCTCCGCCCTGCATCATCTTCATCATCTTGCTCATTTGGGTGAACTGCTTCAGCAATTGGTTCACCTCCTGTATGCTGGTCCCACTGCCATCGGCAATGCGTTTCTTGCGCTTGGCATTGAGCAGCGAGGGATTGGAGCGCTCGTCCGGGGTCATCGAATAGATAATGGCCTCGATGTGCTTGAAGGCGTCGTCGTCCACGTCCAGGCCCTTCAAGGCTTTGCCAGCCCCGGGGATCATCCCGACCAGGTCCTTCATGCTGCCCATTTTCTTTATCTGGTGGATCTGGCTCAGGAAGTCGTCAAAGCCAAAGCGGTTCTTGGCGATCTTCTTCTGGATCCGCCGCGCCTGCTCTTCGTCAAACTGTTCCTGCGCGCGTTCCACCAGGGAGACCACATCCCCCATACCCAGGATCCGATCGGCCATCCGGGCCGGGTGGAACACATCCATGGCGTCCATCTTCTCTCCCGTACCGATGAATTTTATCGGTTTGTCCACTACAGAACGTATCGAAATAGCGGCACCGCCCCGGGTATCCCCGTCCAGCTTGGTCAGCACAACCCCGTTAAAGTCCAGGACTTCATTAAAGGCCTTTGCAGTATTCACAGCATCCTGCCCGGTCATGGCATCCACCACGAACAAAACCTCCTGGGGGGTTACGGCATCTCGGATGTTCGCGATCTCGGTCATCATTTGTTCATCCACCGCCAGGCGTCCCGCGGTATCGATGATCACCACATTATGGCCGTTGGCTTTTGCATGTGCCAACCCGGCCTTAGCCAGGGATACCGGGTCTTTGTTCTCCTTATCGGAAAATACAGGCACGCCAACCTGCTCGCCTACCACATGCAGCTGGTCAATCGCCGCCGGTCGGTAAACGTCACAAGCTACCAGCAGGGGGTTCTTGCTTTTCTTGCGCTTCAGGAAATTGGCCAGTTTGCCCGAGAAGGTGGTCTTACCGGAACCCTGGAGTCCGGACATCAGGATAACGGACGGGTTGCCGCTCAGGTCGATCCCCTCCGTGTCGCCTCCCATCAGCTCTGTGAGCTCGTCCTTCACGATCTTGGTAAGCAGCTGGCCCGGTTGCAGGGTAGTGAGTACGTTCTGGCCGATCGCCCTTTCCTTCACCTTGTTGGTGAACTCCTTGGCAATCTTAAAGTTTACGTCCGCGTCCAGCAGGGCACGGCGAATCTCCTTGGTGGTTTCCGCCACATTGATCTCCGTGATCTGCCCGTGGCCCCGGAGTACGTGCAGGGCCTTGTCCAGTTTCTCGCTTAAATTTTCAAACATATTCGCTGCGATTTCGGCATTTGCAAAGGTAAGCAACTGCAACGGATTCCCACAGGCCGGGAGGGATCAATTAGCCGCTGGGTATTTGCGGAGGTAACGGGTATTTTGATTCCCGGGGGAAAGGGGAGCCATCCCCGGGGGGCCGCCCAAAAAAGCAAAGAGCGGCTTCCGCACTGGAAACCGCCCTTTACACAAAATTGGGGGCAAAAAAGGAATTTCAGTTATAGGTGAAATTCATGAAATCAATTCTTATTTCTCGAAAACCAGCGTGGTGATGGTACCGTCGCCGCTCTCGTCCTTAAGCTCAAGGCGGTTTTCAGTGATGGATACGAAGGTCCAGTCTTCCGTAAGGTCCGCAAAGACATCGGCGTCCGCGCCCAGGTTCAGGTAAACTTTCAGTTTGCCTTCGCTGTTGCGGATCACCCGCCACAGGCCTTCTTTAAGCGGATCCATATTGGTGCTAACCGTCAGGATGTGCTCGGCACCGAATCCGAAGTTGTACCCTTCGTAGTTGGCCGTTTCATCCATGTCGCCTTCGGTGTACTTGGCAACCATCCATTCTCCGCCCATCATGATGTTGCTGATCTCCATTACGTCACCGTCGGTGGTATTCGGGCAAACCCGCTCCAGGATCAGTTCCCAGTCGCCAACCTCAAACTTCAGGCGGTTGTCGAACAGTTGACGCAGCGGCCACTCAAAGTTCACGGCAGGCTCGTCCCCGAAGGACATGGCCAGTACCAGGCCTCCTTCAACACCCTGAGCCACTTCCCAGGTACCCTGGCTAACGGTGATGCCATTGCTGAGGGTTACAACTCCTTCAGCCTGGAATTCAAATTCGTATGCGAGCAGTCGGTCAACCTCCTGACCGTCATTTACTACTTTCCTGATGATCCAGCTACACTCGCGCAGGATCTCTACCAGGGCTCCGGGCAAAATGTTTCCGGGTTCTCCACAGGCAATCTGCATGATGATCCGGTTGCCTTCCTCTCCCAGGAGTTTGATCCGGCCTTCGCCGATCTCGCAAACCTTCCATTCCAGGTTAAAGTCAACCAGGGTATCGAAGGACAGCGTCAGCAATACACCGCGATCCGACATCCTCAGGGCCCATTCTCCGTTGATCACGTTGCCTTCGCGGTCTTTCACCTCAACAGCACCGTTTTCGGCGAAGTACATTACATAGGCCTCGTATTGGGCGCTTTGATCTACGGCGTCGCGCTCCACGGTCAGCACCACCCAGGGGCATTCGGTGAGCAGGTTAGCCAAACGCTCCGGATCAAAGTCGTCATCGTTATAATCGTTGTCGTCGTCCTCGTCACAGGCATCTTTGGCAAGTTCCAGGGCAGCGGCAAGTTCCGCATTGCTGTTCACCTGGATTTCGGTGCCGTCGAACTTGATCAGGGTCACCGGATATTCGATGCTCACGAAGTCATCCTCTCCGCGCTCGTGGAAGAACTTGCGCAGCTGTTCATCGCTCTCAATGACTACGGAACCGGTTTGGGTATTGTTAATATCAAAGGTGAACAGGGTAATCGGATATACGAAGTCGATACACTCGATATCGTCGTCATCCCCGCCTTCAACACAATCGCGGGCCAGTTCGGCCAGGGCCTCAGGGCCTTCAATAGTGATCTCGGTGTGATCAGCCATCTTAATAGTGATGGGGAACAGAATCTCAAGGACGTCCACATCCTCCTCAAATTCGTCAAAGATCTCTTCGATCAGGTGCAGGTCTTCCCGGGAATCGATGGTGATTTCCACCCCGTTTACATTAACGGTGTAGGGGAAGTTCAATGCAAAACAGCTGGATCCGTCAACAATATTGTCAAAGGAACCATCGTGGTTAGCGGTCTTCTCCAGCAAAAGGGCCGTGGAGGAATCCGCTTTAAAAGACTCGCCCTGGGCGTCGGTGGTATTAACCTCCTCGAATTCCTCCTGACAGGAGGTAAACGTGAGCGCAGCCAGAAGCAGCATAGCGTAGGCAGTGAGATTCAGAAGCTTTTTCATAACGATTTGGTTTATTTTTTCTGATGTTACATCCATATAACAACCAACTTTTAAGGAACCCTACCCTCTTGTTAAATTTTTTCAAATATCTTTGGGTACCATAGGTAAAAAAACAATACCGTTAAATGGATAATGTCTGTGACGATCAGGTGTATAGCCAAGTATTCCGCACCCATTCTAAAACGGTTTTCAACTACATATATTATAAGTTCGGCAACGAGGAGAAAGCGCACGACGCCGTACAGGAGGCCTTCGTAAAGCTTTGGGAGAACTGTGCCAAGGTCGCTCCGGAAAAGGCCAAGGCCTTTGTCTACACGGTGGCCAATAACCTTTATTTAAATGTCCTCAAGGCAGAGAAGGTCCGCCTTAAGCACCGGGATCCGGGGGGAAACATTACGCACCAGAATCCGGAATACCTGATGGAAGAACAGGAATTCAAGGCCAAACTGGAAGCCGCCCTGGATCTGTTGCCCGAAAATCAGCGCACTGTTTTTCTTCTTAACCGGATTGACGGAAAGAGGTACACCGAGATCGCCGAGCTGGAAGGGGTGAGCGTTAAGGCAATTGAGAAGCGGATGCACCTGGCCCTGAAGACGCTCCGCGAGCACATTGACGGGATCTGAACCCTATTAAAAATTCACAAGTACCTTATTAACAAATACTTACAAACCACTCGGTCGGTTTGTCACATTTGGTTCATCCGTTTGTCCGTTCCCCGATAAAACCGGTCAGATAACCGAAAAACGATCGATAAACGGAACCCCATCCCGCCAAAAGGCAGAAAAATTCCTACTTTGCTGAACCTTTTTACGGAAATAGCCAACCTGAAAGGAACCTGAGCCCCATTGATGAGAACGCCCGATGGAAATATCGAACCACTAAGGCTAAAGGAACTCATGCATGTAGTCCGCAATCTGAGGATGAGCGGCTTTGCACTGAATCCCAGGCCGCTGTTTCTTTCCGGACAACAGTTAAGAAGCGCTGTGGTATCCTTTCTGCGGTTCCGCAGAAATACCAGGATGGCCCTGATGATCCACCTGATCTTCCTGGCGCTCCTGATCGGATCCTTTATGGCCACCCCCTCCATATATACTACGGTACTGGGAATGTTTGCCTTTTTGAGTTTCCTGGGCTTTATGTTTCTCTCGCACTACTACCGGACCGAGTTTTACGAAGCGCTGGGCAGGCCTGCGGCCTCTGGGGCGCAATTGGGCATCTTTATACTTGGACTCCCGCTGTACTTCATTGCATACTACTATACGGAAAAGCGGCTGAGGACCGAATTGAGTTTGGTTTTCCGCGACCTGGGACTGTTGGACCAGTAAGCGCCGGGCTCCTGTCCACCGTCCT
>JBNKHB010000080.1:0-9947 GCA_050290125.1 Robiginitalea sp. | reverse complement strand
AAAAGCGAAACGGATCCTGGAGACCCAGGAACCCTATCCCGAGCTGCGGAGCGGATTTACCGAACTCGAGAAACTGGAGACCTACCGCGAAGTGCTGGAGGTGATCCTGCAGGAGGCCTTTTCGGATGTCCTGGGGGATAACGAGATCAAGGCACTCACCCTTCCCTATAATAGCGTATTGTTCCACCCCTCGCGCCGCTTGAAGAAGATCCTGGAGGAAGCGGGTCCGGAACATACCCCGGAACTCATGGACCGGGAAGAGGGGATCGACTATATCATGGCCTGTACCGTGATCCTGAGTTTCTACTACGGTTACCGCCTGGATTTCAGCCGGCCGTATTTCTACGAAATCCCGGATGCACAGGGGGTATTGCACCACTACCGCGTTATGTACAATGCAGATTTTCTGGAAATCCTTCCTACGGAGACTTCCCCAAAAATCACGCAGGAAGACGTGGACGAATTGCTCTCCAGGCCGGATGACATCCAGTTCTGGAAGTCCAAGATCGCGCCGGGGACCTTTATCGTCAAAGGCTTTGCCATCGCCAATATGTTCGATGTGACCAACGACCAGGCGATCTCCAATATCAAGACCGAATTGATTGCCAGTGATAAAAGGGGCAGTGACCAGTTTATGGCGGATCTGCAGGACACGTTCCGGTCCTTTTTCCGCCAGAAAGACCTGCAGGTTGGCTTTATTACCTACAACCGCAAGCAGGACCGGTTTGAAAAGGTCCACGGGAAAGGCATGGACAGCTTTATCCTGAAGGGAAAGGATTCGGAATTTTGCTCCAAGGCCCTATGCGACGGCTCCTATGAGAAGCTGATCGATCAGAAGGGGTATTTCGTGATCCCAAACGTGGCCAAATACAAAAAAGCATCGGAGGACCATCCGTTTTATACCCGGCTCTTCGAACAGGGTATCCGCAGCGCCATCTTTGCGCCCATCGCCGACCAGGAAGAAATGCTCGGCATTTTGGAGGTGGTTTCCGAAACACCCAATGCCCTGAACGGGGTGAATGCCTCTAAACTGGACGACGTAATGCCCTATATCGTATCTGCGGTGGTCCGTTCTAAAATCGAGGAGGCCAACCTGATCGATGCGATCATCCAGCACGAGTGCACCACGGTCCACGATTCCGTGCTATGGCGTTTCCAGGAGGAGGCCAAGCGTTTTATCATCGATCAGCTGGAGGGCCGCGAACCGGTTTTCCGAGAGATCGCCTTCCATGATGTTTACCCTCTGTACGGACAGGTAGACATCCGGAATTCATCTCAGGCGCGGAACGCTTCCATCCAGCGCGACCTGATGATCCAACTCTCGCAGGTCCGGCTGGTATTGGAAAAGGCGTTCGAGCGGACGGAGCTCCCCATTTACGAAGAACTCATCTTCCGCGTAGACAACCATATCGACGACATAAAAGAAGTCCTGCACACCAACAGCGAGCAGGCCATATTCAATTTTGTCCACGACGAGATAGCGCCGGTCTTCAAACACCTGAAGGCTCAGGATCCCTTGCTGGAACAGGAAGTGATGAGTTATGAAGCAGGGATCGATATGGGCACGGAATCTTATTACGACCACCGGCGGAATTACGACGAGACCATTATGCGGATCAACAAGGTGCTGGCCGGATTACTGGACCAGCGTCAGGAAGATGCGCAGCAGATGTTCCCCCACTATTTTGAAAGGTACAAGACCGACGGGGTAGAACACAATCTGTATATCGGGGATGCCATTGCCTCAGATGCCGATTTTGATCCGCTCTACCTGAGCAGTCTCCGGCTTTGGCAATTGCAGGTGATGTGCGAGATGGAGAACGCCTATTACAACCTGAAGCCGGAATTGTCCGTGCAGCTGGATGTCACCTCCCTGATCCTGGTCTACAACACCTCCCTCTCCATCCGCTTCCGCATGGATGAAAAACGTTTTGACGTAGACGGAACCTATAACGCCCGCTACGAGGTGTTGAAAAAACGCATCGACAAGTCACACCTGAAGAATAGCGACGAACGGCTTACCCAGGCCGGCAAGCTGGTCATCGTCTATTCGCAGAAAAAGGACGAACTGGAATACCTGCGATACATCAGCTTCCTTAAATCCAAGGGATACTTTACCAACAACATCGAAATCGTTGAGCTGGAAGGCCTGCAGGGAGTTTCCGGGCTTAAGGCCATCCGCGCAGAGATCCTCTATCAAAAGAGCGACGGCAACGAAGAGGAAAAACAGTTCTACACTTACGAGGACCTGATGGAGGAACTCAAAGCCTGATCATTCGGGCAACTGGATGATCCGGTCCGGCCCGTAAAACTTCAAAGCGATAAAGAAGGCAATTACCGAAAGGATCATGCCCACCATAAAGATGGTATAGGTCCAGCGCAGCAATTTGTATTTACGGTTCAGCACTACCCCCAGGAAGTATAGGTCCTTGGTGAGCGTATTGTAGACATACCCCTTATCGCTGATCAGTTCCCTCATGGCCCATTCGTAATCCGATAGTTTCATCTTGTGGAAATTCCCGAAGAAGAGCAGGTTCACCCTGCGGCTGGCCACGTCTTCTTTGGAGAATTGCCCGCTGGTCACATTCGGCCGGGTAGCCAGGATGGATAAGATCATGGAAACAATGCTGAATACGATAAAGATCAGGGTGGGATAGATGAGGTAATCGTTGGTAGGGTTATCCAGTTTCGGGATCAGGTTGGCGATGACCAGGGATATGATAATTGCATTGACCGACAGCAGGATGTTGGCTTTGGTGTCTGCTATATCGCTTAATTTCAGGTGATTCCTCATGGAAACCCGGTACATGGTCTGTATGCTGCGTTCCGGGCTTTCATTCTTGAACTTGGCTTTGAGCTGTTCCTTTTTGGCCATCTTCTTTCGCTTCTTCTTGTCCTTGACCAGTTTGCGAATATTGTTGTCCTTTCCTTCCTGCCAGTTCTCCCGGGCAAATTCGGTGTAAAAGCGGTGTTCGGACCGGAACATCTTGATATTGGCTTCCAGCCATTCCTCCGGGCTGTAATCGGCAACGCCCAGCAGGGCCAGCTCCTCGCGCAGCAATTCGCTGGTTTCGCGGTAACTTTTTTGGGCCAGGTGGGAGGAATCCGCATCGCGGATGATCTGCTCCGTCAGGTCTTCCGGCTCGTAAAAGCGCCGAGTGGCCCGGATCAGTTTGCAGACCCGCTCGATCAAAGCGGCATCCGCTTCCTGTTTCTCCAGATAGTCCCTGGCGATCTCGCAACTCGTCTCCTCGTGGTCGGTATATCCGCGAGAATAACCCGTGTCGTGGAACCATGCGGCCAACAGGATAGCGTCACGATCCGGTTGTTTGAGCTCATGTTCTTCCAACAATTCTTTTGTACCTTGTACAACCCGTTGAGTGTGCCTGAGGTTGTGATACAGATAGCGCTGATCCAGCTCGCTGGACAGCAATTGGGTTACGTAGGCTTTTACTTCTTCAAGCAATTTCGACATTCCGATTGGTTAAATTCCGGCCCGCTGATCCAAGGCTGATTCGCCTTGAAAAATATGAAGCGTCAGCGCGCCCCAGTTCAATACAAAGTACAAAAATTAATATGGCACAAAGAAATCCGGTACCAAAACAATTTGCCTGTATCGCACTGGTATCTTTGATTCTCACTTCCTGTGCCACCTATATCCCCAAATACGCCGATCCGGAGCAGGCGGTGGACGTGGAAACCGAGCGCCAGGTGGTTCATACCTTCTACCTGATCGGGGATGCCGGACTCTCGCCGATGGGCGGCATGAATCCGGTACTGGAACGCTTCCGCGACCGATTGGCGCAGGCGGACACCAACAGTACGGCCGTATTCCTGGGCGATAACATCTACCCGGCGGGCCTCCCGGATGCAACCGATTCCACCCAGGCCTACCTGATTGCCCGCAATCACCTGGAGGCCCAACTTAAGACGTTGGATCAATATAAAGGCAGGCCTGTTTTCATCCCCGGAAACCACGACTGGTATACGGAGGGCATCCGCGGATTGAAGCGGCAGGAACGCTATGTGGAAGACTATCTGGACCGCAAGGATGTGTTCCTTCCGGAGGACGGCTGTCCGCTGGAAACCGTGGAGATCCGCGACGACATCCTGCTGGTCACCATCGATACGGAGTGGTACCTGACCAACTGGGACCGCCGGCCGGCCATCAACGACGACTGCGAGATCAAGAGCCGGGAGGTTTTCTGGGCCGAACTCACCAGCATTATCAAACAGAATGCGGACAAGACGGTGGTTCTCGCCGTGCATCACCCGATGTTCAGTTATGGGGTGCACGGTGGACAGTACACGTTCCGGCAGCAATTCTATCCGTATTCGGGCAAGGTGCCGCTGCCGGTGCTCGGCACCTTCATCAATTTGTTCCGCAAGACTGCCGGTGTTTCCGTGGAAGACATGCAGAACAAACGCTACCTGGAATTACGCCGCCGACTGGTTACCCTGTCTCGATTCGGCGAACGGGTCGTGGTGAGTTCGGGTCATGAACACACCCTGCAGTATATCGTGGAAGACAGCCTGCCCCAGATCGTTAGCGGCTCCGGGGCCAAGAAAGGGGCTACCAACCTGTTGGGTGGCAGTCGGTTCTCTACGGGGATGCGCGGCTATGCCGTACTGGAAGTTTACGAAGACCGGAGTTCAAGGGTCCGTTACTATGGCGTGAACGATGCGGGCCGGGAAGAATTCCTGTTTACTTCCCTGGTCTACGACCAGCGCTACGAACCGGACCCTGAGGTATTCGAAGATGAATTTCCCAGGGATACCACGGCTTCGGTTTATACACCGGAAGAAGTGGACAAGAGCGGTTTGCATACCAGCATATGGGGGAGGCGCTACCGGGAATACTACGGAACACAGGTCCGGGTGCCGGTGGCCCGGCTGGACACGCTTTACGGAGGTCTTACCCCCGTCCGGAAAGGCGGAGGGCAGCAGTCCAAATCCCTGCGGCTCCGGCACGAATCCGGGGCGGAATACGTCATGCGGGCGATGCGGAAGCAGGCCGAACAGAACCTGCAGGCAGCGGTCTTCACCGACCAGTATATCATGGGTCAGTTCCACAATACGGCCCCGGAAAATTTGATTGAAGACCTGTATACGGGCGCCCACCCCTATGCACCCTTTGCCATCAACGGCCTGGCAGACACGCTGGGCATCTATCATACGAACCCCAGGTTGTTCTATGTCCCGCACCAGCCTGCGCTCGGCGCGTACAATGAGGATTTCGGGGACGAACTGTACATGATTGAGGAGCACCCTTCCGAGGGCCACGAAGAGCTGGAGAGCTTCGGGAAAGCGAAGGATATCGAAAGCACGTACAACCTGCTGGACCACCTCAGGGATGACGAAAAGTACCGGGTGGATATTCCGAGCTTTATACGGGCCCGGCTTTTTGATATGCTGATTGGGGACTGGGACCGGCATCAGGACCAGTGGCGGTGGGCAGAATTCGAGGAGACGGAGGATAGCGTGGTTTACCGGCCCATCCCCAGGGACCGGGACCAGGTATTTTCCATCCTGGGGGATGGGTTGATCGGCGGCATGCTTACCCGGCTGGTGCCTTCGGTAAAGAAGATGGAAGGCTTTGGCAGGAGCATCCGGAATGTTCGCACCTTTAACACCAATCCGTTTTCCCTGGACCGGGCCTTACTGGGCGGCGCATCAGAAGCGGACTGGCTGGCTCAGGCACAATACATTAAACAACGCATAACGCCGGAGGCCATCGACCGTTCCTTTCAGGGCTTTCCCCCCGAAGTTCGCGGAGAGACCACCGAGACCATAAAATCGATATTGCTGACCCGCTTGGAGCAGCTCGACGAGATTGCACGCGAATACCATCGGGTACTGCAGATGCATGTTACGGTCCCGGGAACGGATAAGGACGATTGGTTTGTGGTGGAAGGTATGGCGGATGGAGGGGTGCGCATACGCGCTTACCGCATTATCGGCGGGGAAAAACAAAAGAAATTCTTTGACCGGGTCCTGGACCCCGAACATACCCGGGAGGTTTGGATCTACGGTTTGGACGACAAAGACCGTTTTGATATTGACATGCGGCCCGGTACCCGGATCCGGGTCCGGATCGTGGGGGGGCTTGGGAAGGACACCTACAGCATAACCTCGGGGAAACGAACCGTTATTTACGACCATAAGAGCAAGGGGCTGACCCTGGAAGGCCCCGGCTCGGCCCGGGTGGTTCGCACGGACGACTATCAGGTGAATACCTACCGGCCACTGCTTTTGTCGGGCCCTGCGACTCAGATCCTGCCTGCCGTTGGGTTCAATCCGGATGACGGGATGCGGATCGGAATCGGTTATACGCATGTCCGCAATGGCTTCCGCCGGAATCCCTTCAGTGCCCGGCACACCTTTAATGCGGTATATTATTTTGCCACCAGCGGTTTTGATTTTCGATACGGCGGGGAATTCGCCAACCTTTTCGGGAACTGGAATTTTGGTCTGGACGCCCGCCTTACCTCTCCGAATTACAGCCAGAATTTCTTTGGATTCGGGAACCAGAGCGAGAATCCGGAGGACGAATTGGGGATGGATTACAACCGCGTTCGCATGCGGATCCTGCGACTGGAGCCCTCCCTGGTCTGGAGGGGCCCCCTGGGCGGTAATTTAAGGGTAGGCCTGCACTATGAACGGATCGGGGTGGACGAAACCTCGGATCGGTTTGTGAACACCTTCTACCAGGCTAACGGGGAGGAGAGTAACACCAGTTTTGCCGGGATCGGCGCCCGCTATTCCTTTGAGAATTTTGACAATCCTGCCTTTCCGACCCTTGGCATGTCCAGCTCCCTGGAAGCCGGGTTCACCCAGCAATTATCGGAAACCGAACAGCGTTACGGCTACGTGATCCCATCCCTGAGCCTCGATCACCGCCTGGTTCCCTCCGGCCGCCTGGTCCTGGCAACGCGCTGGAAGGCCCACTTCAACATAGGGAACGGGTATGAATTCTATCAGGCTGCGCAGATGGGGGCGGCTGACGGCCCCCGCAGCTACCGGAATCAGCGCTTTTCCGGGAAGACGGCTTACTACCAACTCACGGATCTGCGACTTCAATTCCGGGAAATGCGGACCGGGATCGTCCCGGTTTCCCTGGGGCTTTTCGGGGGCTTCGACTACGGTCGGGTCTGGAATCCGGGTAGTCCTTCGGAGCGTTGGCATACTTCGTATGGCGGTGGGATCTTCCTCAACGGGATCAATGTGCTGAACGCCAATTTTGCCCTCTTCGACGGTGAGGACGGGTTGCGGTTCTCGTTTGGCCTCGGCTTTACTTTTTAGGGTCCGGCAAGGGAAAGCTATACAGGTTCCCCCCGCGTCCCAGGCTGATTTCATCGGCCAGGTACAGCAGGGTTTCGGAGGCAAAGCAGATCCCTTCCAACTGGGTATTGGTTTGCAGGGCGATGCGCTGCGGCCTGCCATCAAATCCGTCTCGGTCAAAATCCTCGAACACCCACAGGTTCCCGTAACCAAGCAATACCAGGCGCTTCCCGCTCGGGGAAAGCGCGGCGTCCGTAACCTGGCAGGACCGGCGGTCCTTACAAAGCTGCAGTTGGGTCACCGGCTCGGCCTCATAGGTGCCGGGCTGGTCCGGGACCCGATATACCCTTGCGGTCCCGTCAAATGGGCGCGATCGGTTTTTAATAAGAATGTAGAGATAAGCTCCTGAGTGGAAGAACGCTTCGGCATCAAAACGTAAATTCTCCCGGTCGGGTGGGAAATCCGTCTGATCCGGGTAGCTAAAGCGAATGGTCTCGCTGGGGATCTTATCCCCTTTTTCCTCTCGCGGATCGGGCAGGCGATAGATCCGCAAGTCGTCCCGGTCGTTTTGATTGTTTCCAAAGTCCCCGATGTAGACATTGCCTTCGGAATCCAGGGTCAACGCCTCCCAGTCTTTGTTTTTTGCATCCGATACCTCAAAGGCCCGGATCAATTTGCCGGTGGTATCCACCTCCCGGATCAGGTCCGGATTGCTTCCGTCTTCCACGATCCACACCGTGCGTCCGTCAAAGGAAATCATGCCCGAAGTTTCGTTCAGCCTGCGGGGCATGGGGCTCATAAATTGAAGTTGCCCGTATTGGCTGCAACTCCAGCCCAACAGCGTCAGTAAAATGATAAGGGATTTTCTCATTGCAGGATGAGGATGCCGGATTCGGCTTGAATACCGGTATAAAAGTACGGTTTTTAGAAAGCCGGTACTGTTAGGGGGGTGTTAAGGGCTGAACATATGCTCAAATAGGGGGTTCAATCCCGGATTTACGGAATAAACCAATATATTTAAGGGCTAAACAAACTAATACTACCAGACATGATCGGCGTTTTATCCTTTGTGGGGTTTACCCTGCTCGTTGCGGTTATCTCCTATTTTGCTACCCGCAGTACCAACGAAACCACCTCCGATGGGTATTTCCTGGGAGGGCGAAGCCTCACAGCCGGGGTCATCGCAGGGTCTTTGTTATTGACCAACCTGTCCACGGAACAGATCGTGGGCCTGAACGGCAGCGCCTACCTGGATGGCCTTTCGGTGATGGCCTGGGAAACGCTCGCTGCCATGGCAATGGTGGTTACGGCCGTATTCCTGTTGCCGCGCTACCTGAAAGGCGGCCTCACAACCGTACCGCAATTCCTGGCCAAACGCTTTGACGTCACTACCAAGACCATAACTTCTGCCCTGTTCCTTACCGGATATGTAGTAGTGCTTTTGCCCATCATCCTCTATTCCGGGGCCGTTGCCATCAGCGGGATGTTCGACATCCCCAGCCTGCTCGGCGTTTCCGATTCTTCTGCTATTGTGATCTGCATCTGGGGGATTGGGATCATAGGCTCCATTTATGCCGTGTTCGGGGGGCTGAAAGCGGTAGCTGTTTCGGATAGTATCAACGCCATCGGCCTGCTGATCGGCGGGGTGCTCATTCCGGTTTTCGGCCTGATGGCCATTGGGGACGGGAGCGTCTTCGGCGGTCTTGAAACGCTGATGGAGGCCAACCCGGAGCGTTTCGATTCTACCGGGGAATCCTGGCAGGAAGTACCTTTTGCCACCATTTTTACCGGTATGATGCTGGTCCAACTCTTCTACTGGGGGACCAACCAGCAGATTATCCAGCGGGCGCTCGGGGCCAAGAACCTGGCTGAGGGCCAGAAAGGCTTACTGCTTGCCTCTTTTATAAAGATCCTGGGCCCCATCATCCTTGTATTGCCCGGGATGATCGCCTACCACTATTTTGACGGAGGTCTGGCCTCCAGCAATATGGCTTATCCGGAACTTGTCCGGGCGGTGCTCCCCAATTATCTGGTTGGTTTCTTCGCCGCGGTGCTATTCGGGGCCATCCTCAGTTCGTTCAACAGTGTACTCAATTCCTCGGTTACCCTGTTCGGCATCGACATCTACAAGCAGCATATCAACAAGGAGGCCTCCGAGGCCACTACGGTAAAATACGGGAAGATCTTCGGGATCGTGCTGGCCCTGGCGGCCATGCTCGTGGCACCCGTCATCGAAAATGCGGGCAGCATCTTCGACTACCTGCAGGAGGTGAACGGGATCTATAACATTCCCATCCTCACCATTATCGTGGTGGGTTACCTGACCAAGAAAGTACCTGCCATAGCGGCCAAGATCGCCATCATCCTCGGTTCGGGACTTTACATCGTCAGTCAGTTCATCATCGGCCCGAATATGGTAGAAAGCGCTATGGAATCAGCGCGGGCAGCCGGGATTACCGATGCGGTGACCCTGCGTCAGGTAGAGGCCGATGCTTACCCCCATTTCCTGCACGTGATGGCCATCCTCTTCTTGTTGAATGTCCTGATCATGCTGGTTATCATCCAGTTCGTGATCGGCCTGCTTTTTGCCTTTAACGTGGTCAACCAATCCAACCAGTTCCTCGCTGCGATTTACACTTCGATCAATCGCCTGCTTGAACCTGTCC
>JBNKHB010000079.1:0-9991 GCA_050290125.1 Robiginitalea sp. | reverse complement strand
ATGTTTCCTGGCTTTCGGAAAAATATCGCGAGAATCCCTTTGGGCCGGTCGCCGCATTTTTTATCGGCCTGTGGTCAAATCTGTCCGCTGCATTCACAGGAGAGTATTCCTCGGTGGCGTATGTGTTCACAAAAGAGAGCACACAGCCCTAATCCGCTTTATTCAGCCCTCTGTTCTGCGAACGAGACCCGCACCTCACACGAGGCCGCCGCAAATACGATCGCGCCTTAGAGGCCCTGAAACAAGGGCCCAAATCAATAATTCGATATTATCAAAAACAAAAAACACATAGATATTACTTATAGCAAAGCGAAGAAGGCATTTTTGCCTTATAAATTATTATTTGCCTCCTTGCCATTGATCCGGAACGCTTTTCTATTTTTGCGGGGCAATTAAAACAAGCAGAGAATGAAAAGATTAATAGGCGTGCTGGCCATCGTATTGCTCAGCAGTTGCCAACAGAATAAGATCGGGTATGTGGATTATGCCGAATTGATGGATGGGTATCAGCGCAAGATCGACCTGGAATCCAACTATCAATCCAAGGCAGATGGTTTTGCCAGGAGGAGAGATAGCATCTCGCAGGTTTTCCAACTGGAGGCCCAGCAGCTGCAAAACCAGACACGCAGCATGTCCCAACAGAAGGCACAGGAGGAGTTCGCCTCCTTGCAACAGCGGGGTCAACTGATCGGGCAGCAGTTGCAACAGGAAGAGCAACGCATCCAGGCAGAAGGACAGCAACGAATGGACAGCCTGATTACGGAAGTAAAGGAACGGATCGGGGTTTTTGGGAAGGCAAACGGATACACCTACATCCTTGCTTCCGGAGAAGGCGGGAGCGTGTTGTACGGCGATGATGCCCAGGATGTAACCGAGGCCGTGCTGAAGTTACTCAACGACGAGTATAAGAAGTAAGGCTCTTCAATGAAAACGAATCAAACCCCGGCAACCCGCCGGGGTTTTTTATTGTTGCAGCAGGAATACCAGAAAGATGGCCGGAATAAAATAAACGGCAATGGTCTTGGCGCCTTCGTAGTCCTTGGCCATGCGTTGTCCGAATAATAACATGAGCAGGGCCGCGCAGGAAACAACAGCGCCGGCAAATGCCAGTCCCTTGCCGGAGCCCAGGATCAATTGATAAATCCCAAGGGCGCAAAGTACGCCGGCGGAAACCTCGGTGATCAATACAATGCTCAGCAACAGCGGCACCCAACGCCCCAGTGGCGTATCCGCAAAATGGGATTTTAACCACTGCAGGTTCCCGTTCCAGTCCAGCACCTTGTCGATGCCGCTTTGCAGGAAGGTTATAATCAGGAACAATAGTAACAGGAGCTCGGTTGCGTATGCGGCCAGCGTATTCATGGTCTAGGAATTAGGCCGCCCGGGTATGCAGCAGCCGGGTTAATTTTATGGATAAATCCGTAAAGATGATCCGCGCATTCCCGTTGCGCTCCACATGGTACATGGCGTCCTCCAGCTCCTTAACCATGGGCAGAATGTTGTTTTCGTGAACAAAGGGCGCAAATTTCTGAAGCTTAAAATCCGGTTGGTGGATCTTCAGGTAGACCAGCGGCTCCACCCCGTAATTCAGCAGCAGGGCCTGCCGTATCACCGACAGGCAGTAAGACAGGAATTTAACCTGGGTCTCACGTCCGGTCTTGGCTACCTCCTCGCTCCAGAGGATGAGCTCGTGCACCGAGGCCTTGTTCCCCTTCGCCTTAAAGGCGCTTCTTGTCCACTGCACAAACCAGCGCTCAAAGACCAGATCCTCCGAATCCCTGAGCGTTAGATCCAGGGCCTTGTTGAAGTTCCCGTTCGCCTCGTGGGCAATTTGCATGGCTTCTTCGCGATTGGCGCCGCGGGCGACCAGGCCTTCCGCAATGACCGCTTCCGACAAGGGCGGAAAGTGGAGCACCTGGCAACGGCTTTGGATGGTCTGCAGCAACTGCTCTTCATCCTCCACCACCATGATCAGGACGGTTTTAGCCGGGGGCTCTTCGATCAATTTGAGCAATTTGTTGGCCGCCGGGGTATTCATCCGTTCCGCCATCCAGATGATCATTACCTTATAGCCTCCTTCATACGATTTCAGGCTTAGTTTCCTGCCAATATCCTGGGCTTCGTCCACCCCGATCCTGCCCTGCTTTTTCTCGATGCCGATCACCCGGTACCAGTCGAACAAATTCCCGTAGGGCTGTTCCTTCACAAAATCCCGCCACTGCGGGAGGAAATGATCGCTTACGGCATGGCTCTTGGTCGCTGCGGTATTGGCCACCGGGAAGGCAAAGTGGAGGTCCGGATGGGTCAGGTTCGCGCATTTGGTTTGGCAGGGGGTGCGGACTTCCCCCTCCGGCTCGGGCCCGCACAACAACAGCTGCGCATAGGCGATGGCCATGGCCAGGGTGCCGCTTCCTTCCGGACCGGCAAAGAGCTGGGCATGCGGAATGCGCCCCGCCGCAGCGCTGGAACGCAGGTGGGCCTTTAGATTCGGGAGCCCGAGGATGTCAGAAAACCGCATGAGTCAAATATACTCTTTTGCTCCGGCCCTTCGAAAATTATTCGGCCTGCGGGCCGCTCGGTTGCCATGTAAATAGTATTTTTGGAAACGCTCAGAAAACCAAACCACATGACTATCGACGATTTTGATTTCCAGGATAAGTGCGCCCTGATCCGCGTGGATTTTAATGTCCCGCTGGACGATGAATTTAACGTAACGGACACCAACCGCATTGAAGCGGCGAAACCCACCATCATCAAAGTGCTGGAAGATGGGGGCCGCGCGGTGCTGATGAGCCACCTGGGCAGGCCCAAAGGGGTTGATCCCGATTTGTCCCTGGCCCATATCGTGGATACGGTTTCGGAGATCATCGGGGTGGAAACCCACTTTGTGGATGACTGCGTAGGCCCCAAGGTCGCCGAGGCGGTGGCCGCTTTGAAGGATGGGGAGCTGCTTTTGTTGGAGAACCTGAGGTTCCACCCGGAAGAGGAAGCGGGCGACCGGTCCTTTGCGGAAGCCCTGGCCCAATGGGGTGACATCTATGTGAACGACGCCTTCGGCACGGCCCACCGCGCACACGCTTCAACCACCATCGTCGCGGATTTCTTTCCCGGCAAGAAATGCTTCGGATACCTGCTGGCCCGTGAGATCGAAGCCATCAAAACAGTGATGGAGACCGGGGAAAAGCCAGTAACTGCCATCCTGGGCGGAGCCAAGGTCAGCTCTAAGATCACCATCATTGAGAACATCCTGGACAAAGTGGACCACCTGATCATCGGCGGCGGGATGACCTACACCTTTGTTAAGGCCCAGGGCGGCCAGGTAGGGGATTCCATCTGCGAGCCGGATAAAACGGACCTGGCGCTTTCTATTTTAGAGCAGGCTAAAGCCAAGGGCGTGCAGGTGCACTTGCCGGTGGATGTGGTAGCTGCCGACGCTTTTGACAATGAAGCCAATACCAGGATAATGCCGGCAGATGCCATCGAAGACGGCTGGCAGGGGCTGGACGCGGGCCCGCAAAGCCTGGAGCTCTTCCAGCAGGTGATCCTGCAATCCAAAACCATCCTCTGGAACGGCCCGGTAGGCGTTTTTGAAATGCCGAATTTTGCGAAGGGAACCATTGCGGTGGGCAACTACGTGGCCAAGGCCACCGAGAACGGCGCCTTTTCACTGGTGGGCGGCGGAGACTCCGTCGCAGCGGTTAAACAATTCGGTTTTGACGACAAGGTAAGTTATGTCTCAACCGGTGGCGGGGCAATGCTGGAAAGCCTTGAAGGCAGGACGCTCCCGGGGATTGCCGCCATCCAGGAGGGATAGTTCCCTCAATCAAATCGAGCATTCCCGCACTTTAACTGTTAAAATTTCGTTCTTATACAAAAAAGTGCGATTTTCGTTTGCTCCCCACACCAAACAAGCCGATAATCCAATGAAAAAGCTAGTATTGGCATTTTCGCTGGCCTGGGCCTCACTGGCTATTGGCCAGCTCCAGGATTCCCTCCCGCAGCCCGTTCAGGCCGCGACAGCCCCGCTTGTGCAGGTGTCAACGCCGGCATTGCAGGACAATCCCGTTGTGCAATTACAGGAGCCCGATAGTTCCGCATTCATGGACCATCACCTGGCGGCCCGGTACGACAGTCTCTGGCTGGCCGAACTGCGACTGGCCGGCGAAGGCTTTGGCGAGATGTATGCGGAGGTCCAGTTGGCCGCCGAGGACAGCCTGGCTGATCCGATCGGGAATTTCAGCACTGAACTCTTAAAAGAGCGCCTGGCGCTACTGGATGAACGCACCCCGTTCAGCATTACCTATAACCCGAGCCTGGAACGCGTTATCAAGTCCTTTTTGCTTCAGAAGAGGGACCTGATGGAGCGCATGCTCACGGCCAGTCAGTTCTACTTCCCCATGTTCGAAGAGGCGCTGGACAAATACGATCTTCCCCTGGAGATCAAGTACCTGGCCATTGTGGAATCGGCCCTGAACCCCAGGGCTAAATCCAGGGTAGGCGCCACCGGTTTATGGCAATTCATGTACGGCACCGGACGGATGTATAAGCTGGATGTAAGCAGTTATGTGGATGAGCGAAGCGACCCGGTCCTTGCAACGGAAGCCGCCTGCCAGTACCTCTCCAAGCTCTATGAGATCTTCGGGGACTGGGATTTGGCGCTGGCCGCCTACAATTCAGGCCCCGGAAATGTGAACAAGGCGATCCGCCGTTCCGGCGGGTACCGGAACTATTGGAACATCCGGCGGAATTTGCCGCGGGAGACCGCCGGGTACGTCCCCGCCTTCCTGGCCACGCTCTACATCTTTGAATATGCGGAGGAGCACGGCCTGGTCCGCAAGGAAGCGCCGCGCCCTTATTTTGAGACCGATACGGTATGGGTGCGCAACACCATCACCTTCGATCAGATCGCGAAAGCTACGGGCCTTCCGAAAGACGAGATCCGGATGCTAAACCCGTCCTATAAGCTGGAAGTGATCCCCAAAGTAACGGGTAAGCAATATGTGCTCCGCCTGCCTAAACGGGCCCTGGGCGCCTTTGTGGCAAACGAGGAGACCATTTACACACTTGCCCAGCAAGAGATCGCCAAGCAGGAGAAACCGCTGCCGCAGCTGGTTACTTCCGACGACCGGATCCGGTATCGCGTACGGTCCGGGGATTATCTCGGGAAAATAGCCGAGCGCTACGGGGTAGGAGTAAGTCAGATCAAGCGGTGGAACGGCCTGCACAGCGACAACCTGCGGGTGGGTCAGCGCCTGACGATCTATCCCCGCAAACCGGTGACCACCCCGACACGGGAAGTGGCCTCCAATACCGCCACGGCAAACACGGGTAACGGGGATTCGCCAAAAGTTCATGTGGTACAGAAAGGGGACTCCCTGTGGACCATATCCAGGAAATATCCCGGGGTGACCATCGAAAATCTGAAGGAATGGAATGGGATCCGGGGAAATACATTGCAGCCCGGCACACGGCTGAAGCTGTGCAATTGTTCCTCCTGATATTCGAGAAGTATGAAAATGACGCGATTGATCCTCCCCCTGCTGCTGCTTATGGCAGCCTGCCAGGACACACCCAAGAAAACGTATAAACCCCAATCCCTGGGCGCCATCAACACGGTGGCCGTCGTTATGGATAACGGCCTGTGGGAAGGTGCCGTCGGCGACAAGGTACGCGAGTATTTTGCCGCCCCGCTGATCGGGCTCACCTGGGACGAACCCCGCTTTAGCCTGGAGCATATGCCGCCTTCGGTATTCCGTGGAACCACCCGGCACCGGCGTTCTGTGCTCTATGTCTCAAGGGACAGCATCAACGGCGCGCAGATCCAGGACGACCTCTACGCCACCCCCCAGAAGGTAGGGGTGATCAAGGGGGATTCGGATTCCATGCTTATCGCGGCCATTGAGAGCCACGCCGAACGCATCATGGACACCATCCGGGCCATGGAGATCCACGAGGCCCAGCAGCGCTTCCTGCGCTCCCTGAGCAAGGAATCCATCCTGCAGGATAAATACGGCTTATCCCTCCGCCTGCCATCCATCTACAAAGTGGGAAAACAGGAAGAAAATTTTGTATGGATCGACCGTGAGATCCAGAAAGGCAGCATGAATATCATCGCATACGAGATGCCCGGGGATTGGTTTGAATCGGATTCCACCCTGGTGCGGGACATCGTGCGCATGCGCGATTCCATCGGCCAGCGATACATCCCGGGCCCCGACGTGCCGGATAAGATCACCTACATGGCTACAGAAAAGGCCTTTGCCCCGTCCGTCTTCCGCACGCAGATCGACGGTAAGGACGCCTACGAGGTGCGGGGCATCTGGGACGTAGTGAACTATCCTATGGCCGGCCCGTTCCTGACCTTTATCGTGGACGACCGGGAGCGGAACCGGAAAATGGTGCTCGAAGGTTTCACCTTTGCACCGGCTACCAATAAGCGGGACTATATGTTTGAGTTGGAAGCCATCCTTCGCTCCGCCCATTTCGGCGAGTAATTGCGAAAGCATCACAATGAAAAAGCCCCTCTTTCGGAGGGGCTTTTTGGTTTTGGATAGTTGGCAATCCGGTTTTAGTCAAACGCAAAGCCGGAACTGACACGGAATATAAATGCATACAGGGCCAGGATCCAGAGCGCAAAACAAAACCAGGAAAAGGCCTTGAAATACTTTTGTAAAAAGAGGTTGGTCCAATTGCGGAACGCCTCGAGATAAATTTCCTTAACGAGTAATAATTTTTCCATCGGGGGTCATTTAGTGTTGTTCAGCACCAAATATCACCGATGGCTGGGAAACCCCCGTAATTATTGGACAAAGCACGGAAAACTCGGACGTAGCACCGGGCGCCGGATCCCCCTACCGATCAACGGTTAGCTTCTCCCGACCACCAGACGCCGCCGTCCGGGCCCTAATCGAAAGGGAAACCGGTAGCGATGCGATACACAAAGGCGTAGAGTACGATCAGGTAGCAGACAAAGCAAAACCAGAACAGCACGCGGTACGCATTGCGTATCAGAAAAGAGCTGATGGCCTGAAAAGTCTCCAGGTATAGTTCCCTTAAAAGTAACAGTGTTTTCATATGCTTGGGTTTGGGTTGTTAGGCAATAAGCCGTATCCGGTTACATGGATACGATGATGAATTCGGACCTACGGTTGAGCTGGTGCTGCGCTTCCGTGCAGCGTATGCTGCCGTCACAACCGTTCAGCAATCGCTCTTCCCCGAATCCGGTGGCACTTTCGATCCGCGACGGATCAATGCCCTGGCGGATCAGGTAGTCGCGTGTGGCCTTGGCCCTGCGATCGGACAGATAGCGGTTATACGCCTTGGCCCCACGGGAATCCGTATGCGATTCGATGGCGATGACCATGGTCGGGTATTCCTGCATGGTCGCCACCAGTTTGTCGAGCTCCTCCGCCGCGTCGCTTCGGATGTTGTACTTGTCGAAATTAAAGTAGATGGCTTCGGTCTTAAGCTTGCGCACGCCGTCCTCCACCGAGATGAGTTCTTCCAGTTTCCGCATGGGAATCTCCACCGAAACCATTTCGTTGTCCAGGGTTTGCACGTCTGCGGATTCCTGGAAGTATTCCCCTTTCTCCACAACTACGCGGTATCGGGTATTGCCCTCCAGTTCCTTGAATACAAAGCTGCCGTTGTCTCCGGAAACCACTTCCTTGAGGACGATATTGTTCTCATCCAGCAGCTTCACCATGGCCTCCGGGATCACATCTCCTGATACCAGGTCGGAAACAACCCCGGCGATGGCATTCTCATTGGTCTCTTCCGGGAACAGGCGCTGGAAGGAATAGATGTCGTCGTCCCCCTTACCGCCGCGGCGGTTGGAGGCAAAGTATCCCTTTTGGGTGGTCTCGTCGATGATATACGAGAAATCGTCCTTGCTGCTGTTGATGGGGATGCCTGCATTGCGCACCTCCAAAAAGCCGTCTTCCTCATTATAGGCCACCTCAAACACGTCCAGGCCGCCCAGGCCCACGTGGCCGTCGGAGGAGAAATAGAGTTTCTTGTCGTTGATAAAAGGGAACATCTCCTTCTGTTCCGTATTGATCTCGGGCCCCAGGTTCCTGGGCTCCGAAAAGCTGCCGTCTTCCAGCACGTCCACCACAAAGATGTCGGTCTGCCCGATACTGCCGGGCATGTCGGACACGAAATAGAGCTGCTTGCCGTCCGGGCTCAGGGCAGGGTGTCCTGTCGAATAATCCTCCCCGTTGAAAGGCAGCTCCTCGGCCTCGGTCCACTGCCCGTTCACCTTCCGGGAACGGTAGAGTTTCAGGTGGTTCACGCCCTTTTTGTCCCGACGGAGTTTCTTCCCGAAATTATTCCGGGTAAAGTACATGGTCTGGTGATCCGGACTAAAAGATACGGCCGCTTCGTGGTATTTGGTATTGATGGCCTTGGAGAACTTGACCGCGTCCGTGAGTTGGTCGCCCTCCTCGTTCATACGGGCCACATACAGGTCCAGATAGGGCTGGTTGTTCCATTTATACCGCCTGGTATGAAAAAACGCAGAATCCACGGAAGATGCAAAAACAATCTCCCGATCCTCATAATACATCGGCGCAAAATCCGAATACTTGGAGTTGATATCCAGGTTTTTGATCCCGTAAACTTCTTCCGCACTGCGGAGGTTATCCAGGATGGTCTCCCGCATGGCGGCATCCTGGCGCCGCATCCGCTGCGGGCTTTCCGCTATCTTTTTATCATATAGGCGCATAAAACGCTTGGCCCGGGCGTATTTCCCGTTGCCTTTGGCGGCGTGTGCATAGCGGAACAATTCGTCTGCGGACATCTGGTCCGAACCCTGTTCGTACAACTGCTCGTACCAGTAAAGGGCCCGCTCCATATTTGTATTGAAATAATGGGCATCGGCAACGCGCCTCATATTCCTGCGCGTGCGGTCGGATGCCTTGCGCTCCAGGGCCGCTTCATATAAATCGGCCGCTTCTGTGTACCACATCTTGTCGAAGTACTCATCTGCCTTGCGCAACAAAGCCGAACCGCTGCCTTTTGGGTCCTGGGCAGCGGACTGGGCAGCTGTCCTTCCCCTGGATGTTGATTGATTCCGGATCCCGGGGGCTTCCCGGAAGTCGCGTGAAGCTTGAGAGGCCGGGTGGGTACTGGCCTCACTTGCGCTTGGTATGTAGGCGTCACCGGCAACGGGATCCACGATCAGGATCCAGAAATCCTCCTTCAGCTTGCCATCCAGGCGATTCCCTGCAGCGCGCAGCGCGGCGTCCGGATCGGTGAATTTCTGTGCGTATACGTAGTTCAGGTTGTTTTCCGGGTTCACAAAGCTCCCTGGATCCATCCCTTTTTTACCGAGTTTGCGGAGCAGCCTTTTCAGGTTCTTGCCTTCTTTAAATACCCCGGTAATGAAATAGAAACCGGGAGAGAGGTTCCCGGCATCGGAGAATGAACGGGTGGCCACGCCGGCATCCTTTACGGCGCGGACAAAAGCGTCCTTATCAAATTCAGTGTTTGGCGATGCCTGCGCGTAAGGCGCAGCATCCCGCACATCAGAAAAACCGGATGATGCCTGCAAGCCGGCAGGTACCGGTTGTTGCCCCGTAGTGCTAACAGAAAGGATCAGGCAGAAGATCGCAACAGCGGATCGTAAAAAAGCCTTCATTGGGTCGGTCTTGTTCGGAGGCGGCCGGCCCCGGGCGGGCCGCTACCGTATTACAGCATCCGAAAATAAACCTTCCCTGTACCCTGAATAATTTTTTGTTGTGAACCCACTTAAAAGCGTCGTGAATCGGCCAACTTTGTGGCTTTGAAGCCCTGAAAATCCCGTTGAAGTGTTTAAAAATCGGGTCGAATCGACGAACTACACCCTCAGACCAAACGGTATAAAAAAAGCACCCATTGGGTGCTTCAACGATCTGAAAAATTCAGATTCAGTCTTTCTTCTCGTCGAGTTTTTCGTCCTCTTTGGAGGCATCCTTAAATTCCTTGATCCCGCTGCCGAGGCCGCGCATCA
>JBNKHB010000078.1:0-10054 GCA_050290125.1 Robiginitalea sp. | reverse complement strand
GCTATTCCCCGATTACCGTAAAAGTTTGGAACGGCGGCCGGCTGAATGCGGATTTCTCGGATAAGATCAACCTGGACCAGGTGCGGCAGCTCAGCTTATCGGCCACCTCCTCGGATGTGACCATCGACCGCTTGCTGAGTGAAGCTTCATTGAAGAACAATTTGGGTAATCTCCGCATCCGGCAGGTTTCGGATGACTTCAAGGATATGACTATTTCCGTGGAGAACGGCGACCTGCAATGCGGCCTGCCGGGTGGTGCCTACCTGATTACGGTTAACAACCGCGCATCGGAGGTGGCGTATCCGTCCTATATCGTCTGGGAAGGCCCCGGCGCCAATGCCCGGGGGCAGCAGCGCGGTTACCACCAGCAAAAAGATGCCGGCCGGTCCATCGTAATCAATGCCTCCTACAGCGAAGTTTCCCTGGAAAAATAGCAGCCTTTTCGCTCCAGCAGTTCGGGTGCCGCCAACCTTCGCCAGCACCTGTAAGGGTAGGTTTTCCCTCCCGATCCCCCAACAATCTCAGAATTTTAGTGTACGTTTTCCTTCAGGTAGTCCGGGAAGTTGGCTTTAAAGCGATTTAGCCGCGGAACCGAGATGTTCTGTATGTACGGGTTGTCCGGGTGTTTCCGCTCATAGTCCTGATGGTAGGCCTCCGCCTTCCAGAATTCAGTGAAGGGTCGGACTTCCGTAACGATGGGCTCGTCGTATACCTTGCTTTCCTTCAGCGCATCCATATAGGCCAGGATGATATCGCGCTCTTCTTCGGTCTGATAGAAAGCGATGGACCGGTATTGCGCTCCCCAGTCCGGTCCCTGGCGGTTCAGCGTGGTCGGGTCATGGGAGCCGAAAAATACCTGGACCAGTTCAAAAAAGCTGACTTTTTCCGGATCGTAATACACCTTAACGCTCTCGGCATGGGTGGTCTTGCCGTACCCCACCTCTTCATAAGTGGGATTCTTTTCGGTGCCGCCCGCGTAACCCGATTCAGCCTCCGCCACACCCTTGACGCTTTCGAAGATGGCCTCCACACACCAGAAGCAGCCGCTGGCAAAATACGCCGTGCTATAACCGGACAGGTCTTGTTGCGTCGGGGGTGTATATACCGGTTCGGCCGTGGTCTCGGCCATGGCCTCTTCTTTTTTCGCTTTGGGCTGACAGGAAATGGACAGCAGGCATACGGCCGTCAGGAGGGAACAATACAGATAGGATCTCATTTCTAGCAATTTTACAGGACAAGATACGAAGCAATGCCGGTAGCGGGTATCAAATGATTGTTAATTCTCCCCGATTCCACGCTGAGCAGCAGCTTTTCGGCCGGATTTATCCCGGTGAACGACCGCTTTTTCCGGTCAGTTGTAAACAGGTTCCGGTCCTTTTACCGATGCTTTTTGACCGTTGGTCCGGTATTTTGTCAGATACCGAAAAATAAGCGGTTTTCAGCGATTCCGATCCCGGTGGGCAGCCCGTTTCCCCGTTCATTTTAATAGAAACGAACCCGGAAGTATGAAAGCTGTTATCACCCTTATCGTCGTCCTTTTCTTCGGCTGCCTGGCCCAGGCTCAGCAAAAGCCCGCCCAGGTTAAAGTAGAGACCATTCAGATGGAAATGGTGGTCGTCGGACAGATCCGGATCGCTCCGGTTGCTTCCAGGGGAAACGAAGTTGCCCGCCTGTACCGCCGTCCGGGTGCCCGGGTAAAAAAAGCCCTCGGTTTCAGCACCAAATACGATCACGGGATCGCCTAATCCGGACAAGTAACTTAAAAAGTTCCCCCTTTTTACTTCCTGGTCCCGGTTTTGGCCGTTAAAAGTGCCGATCATCCGCAGCTTTTCCCGATAAGCGGCTTGCCGGTTCCGTTCCGTTTATCGAGCTTTTTTTACCGCTTATCCATGATTTTGTCGAATACCGAGAATTAGGTGGTTTTCAGCGATTTGCCCCGGCCTTCCTATGGACCTACCCCGTTCGATTAATAAAGGCAAACGCAAGATTATGAAAGCTGTACTGACCCTCGTTTTTATCCTCTTTATCGGCCTGGCCGCTCAGGCCCAGGAAGCTTCCAAAGCCCAGAAGGTAGAGACCATCCAGATGGAAATGGTTCAGCTTAGCGATATCCGCGTAGAGGCCAGCGCCCAGGATGGTGAAGTCGCCCGCCTGTATCGCCGCAGTGGTTCCCGCGTAAAGAAGGATCTGTACTTCGCCACCAAGCGCGACAAGGGCGTAGCCTAAGGGGTTACCGCCTGCTGCGATTCGCGTTGGGCTGATACGACCGGCCCGAGTACCTCCCAGACATTTTTAGCCAGGATCTTGTGGCCTTCCTCGGTTGGGTGGATCCCGTCCGCCTGATTCAGTTCGGGGATGCCGCCAACGCCGTCCAGCAGGAAAGGCACCAATTCCAGATCATACTGCTCCGCCAGCTCCGGAAAGAGTTGCCGGAATTCAGCCGTATAGTCGGGGCCCATATTCGGTGGAAGCTGCATGCCGGTAAGGATAATTTGTGTATTCGGATCGGAATTGCGTACGCGCTCAATGATCTCGGATAGGTTTTTCCGGGTCTCTGTCAGAGGGATGCCCCGCAGGCCGTCATTTGCCCCCAGCTCAAGTACAAAAATGTCCACGGGCTGCCGCAATACCCAATCCAGGCGGTTTACGCCGCTAGCCGTAGTTTCCCCGCTGAGCCCGGCATTGATGACCTGATAGTTGAATCCGAGTGAGTCCAGGCGCCGGCCGATAAGTGCGGGAAAAGCCTGTTCCGTGTCAAGGCCCAGACCGGCCGTCAGCGAGTCCCCGTAAAAAAGAATTGTAGCCCCGGTAAATTGTACGGCTGTTTCGGCTTCGTCAGCGGGCTGGCCGGCCTCCGGTTCGGCCTGACGCCCTTTTTGTTCTCCGCAGGCCAGCAAGAGGGCCAAAAGAAAAATATAACGAAATTTTAAGAGCTCTCTCATGGGGACTGGCCTTCGAAATTGGTTTTCTCTGTGTAAATTAACCGCTTTGAATCCTCAAGACAGCGGATCATGTCAAATATATTAAACGTTCAGCAGCTGCGGAAGAGCTATGCCAGCGGGGGGAAGGAACTCACCGTATTGGATGAGATCGACTTTTCCGTTCCTGCGGGGACGACCTTTGCCATTGTCGGGCCCTCCGGCAGCGGTAAGACCACTTTGCTGGGACTTTGTGCCGGATTGGATACGCCCGATTCGGGTTCGGTAGAACTCTGTGGCTCGCATCTGGAGCAACTCAGCGAAGATGAAAGGGCTGCGCTGCGCAACCGGAAGGTGGGCTTTATATTTCAGAATTTCCAATTGCTGCCTACGCTTACGGCTCTGGAGAATGTGAGCGTACCCCTGGAATTGCAGGGAGACCGGCATGCAGGGGCAAGCGCGCGCGAATTGCTCGCCAAAGTGGGCCTCGCAGACCGGGGCCATCACTACCCCAGCCAACTCTCCGGGGGGGAACAGCAACGGGTGGCCCTTGCCCGGGCATTTGCCAATCGGCCGGAGGTGCTGTTTGCAGACGAGCCCACCGGAAACCTGGACGAAGAAACCGGCAACCGCGTGATCCAATTGTTGTTTGACCTTAATAAAGAAGCGGGGACCACCCTGATCATCGTATCCCACGACATGGATCTGGCCCGTCGTTGCGACCGAATGCTGCGCCTGAAAGGCGGGAAGATCCTAAAGGAGCAGGAACTGAGCCTCCAATGAGCGATCAAATGCGTCATACTTCAGCCGCAGGACCCGGGTGGCTCTTCCGTATGGCCTGGCGCGACGGCCGTCGCAGCCTGCGGAGGTTGCTGCTGTTTATGAGCTCCATCGTTTTGGGCATTGCAGCCCTGGTAGCCATCCAGAACTTTGGCCTGACCCTGGAGTCTACCCTTGCAGGGCAGTCCCGGGAATTGATGGGCGCGGATTTTCTGGTGGATATGGAGACCGAACCGGATTCGGTCCTGCTGGACAGCATCAGCCAAATCCCCGGGGTGAGACGCAGGGAAGTCAATTTTGTTTCCATGTTATCCTTCCCGGACCGGTCCGGGAGCCGCCTGGTACGGATTCGTGGGATGGAGGCCGGATACCCGTTTTACGGCGCGCTGGAGACGGAACCCGCCACCGCCGCTTCGAGCTACCATCAGCAGAAGGCTGCACTGGTGGATGCTACCGTCATGACCCAGTACAAATTAAAGCCCGGGGATTCCGTAAACATCGGTTCCATTACGATTCCTATCGGCGGGAGTATTGTATCGGCGCCCGGAAATACGGCCGTCACGACCCGGGTTGCACCCGCTATTTGGATCCCGTTCGATTTGGTTCCCGAAACCGGCCTGATCCAGACCGGCAGCCGGGTGGAATACAATTATTATTTCCAGGTTGCGGAAGGCACCGACCTGGTTGCGATATACGATGAGTGGGATCCGGTCATGGACCGGAACGACGCCGACCTGGACCTGCATACCGATACCAGCCAGCGCCTTGGCAGGCGGTTTCAGAATGTGGGCCGGTTCCTGAAACTGGTGGCATTCGTGGCGTTGATCCTCGGGTGTTTGGGCATCGCCAGCTCGGTGCACATCTACATGAAGGAAAAACGGAGTTCGGTAGCCGTTTTAAAGTGCCTGGGGGCCTCCCGTAAGCAAACCTTCTTCATTTTCCTGATCCAGATCGCAGCGATCGGCCTGTCAGGCGGAATCCTGGGAACAGTGCTCGGCCTGGGCCTGCAGCAGGTATTCCCATTGGTGGTTCAGGAATTCCTTCCCGTGGACCTGGCATGGGCCACCCACTGGGGTCCAGTATTGCTGGGTATCCTGTTGGGGATGGTCATGGCTGTGCTGTTCGGGCTGCTCCCGCTGTTGATTACCTGGTTCGTCAGCCCGCTCAGCGTGCTCCGGATCGACGAGAAATCCCCACCGGTTTCCAAGCGGCTAACTGCCCTGATCCTGATCCTTGTGGTCCTGGTCATTTGGTTGGTTTCCGCCGGCCTGCTGGAGTATCCGATGCGGGCGCTCGGCTTTGTGATCGGGTTGGCGGTGACCTTTTTGCTCCTGGCCGGCATCGCCTGGGGGTTTATGCGGTTGATCCGTCGCTTTTTCCCCCATTCCTGGGGTTTTGAAGCCCGGCAAAGCCTTCTCAATCTGTTCAGGCCCAACAATCAGACCCTGGTGCTCGTGTTGGCGATCGGTATCGGCACCTTCCTGATCAGTACGCTCTATTTTACACAGGATATGTTGCTGGCCCGTGCCCGTATTGAGGACGACACTCCCGCGGCCAACCTGATCCTGCTGGATGTTCAGGCGGGGCAGGAAGAAGCCGTTGCGGCCACCACGCGCCTGGCAGGTATGGATGTCTATCAGAACATCCCGATCGTAACCATGCGGCTGCACCGGATCAAGGACCGTACGGTGGAATCGATCCGGGCGGACAGCACGCCTTCGGTGAACCCCTGGATCCTGAGCCACGAGTTCCGCGTTACCTACAGGGATTCCCTGATCGGTTCGGAGACCCTTCAATCCGGTACCTGGACCCCGACATACGAGGGCACCGGCCCGATCCCCATATCGCTTTCGGACAACATCGCCCAGGATGCGCGCGTCACCATAGGCGACACCCTTGTTTTTAATGTTCAGGGGGTGCTGATGGACACTTATATCAGCAACATCCGCGAAGTGGATTGGGGGCGTTTGCAGCTTAATTTTTCAGTGGTTTTCCCCCCGGGCGTCCTGGAGGGGGCTCCGCGATTCCATGTCCTGACCACCTTTGCCCCGGACGCTGATCGCTCCGCCGGCCTGCAACAGGAACTGGTGCGCAGTTTTCCGAACATAACCGTGCTCGATATCCGCCAGATTCTCGTGGTTATTACCGATATACTGGATAAGATAGGCTGGGTGATACGGTTCATGGCCTTTTTCAGCATCCTTACCGGCCTGATCGTCCTGTTGGGGGCCGTCCGGACCAGCAAATTTCAACGCATCCGGGAGAGCGTGTTGCTGAGGACCCTGGGGGCCAAAGGCGGACAAATCCTTCGGATATCCGCGCTTGAATATCTTTTCCTCGGGGGCATTGGCAGCGTGATGGGTGTCCTGCTCGCCCTGTTGGGAACGCAGCTGCTGGCCATTTCGGTCTTTGAAGTCAGTTTTATTCCCTCCTGGATCCCATTCGCGGTGGTCATACCCGGAATTTGCCTGCTGGTCCTTACCATAGGACTGCTGAACAGCCGTGCCGTGCTCCGCAGTCCGCCGCTGGAAGTGCTCCGGCGGGAAGGGGTTTAGCCATTGGTTTATTGTTACGGTGGATTAGCCCTTGACGTCCCTGATTATTCCGGCTCTGCCGGGCCCAGGAAATTGGTCAGGGCATACACCCCTATTTGCCGGCCCAGTTCAAAACCCTCTTCCGAATCGTAGCGGAAATGGATGCCCAGGTAGAGTCTGGAAATGGCGGCTTCCCGTGCCGCTTCCGAAAAACTACCGAAACTGCGCGTAGGCGGATCCATGGCTATTTTCCCGGAAAAGGGACCGGCCCGGTCCACCGAATCCGTCCTCATTTCAAAGGCGTAAGCGTCACCTTTGCCAAGGGTGCCCGCGAGCACGGTCATCGCAGCGGCACTGGCAGTTCCATGTGCCGAGGGGTAGGAGGGAAAGGCATAGGTGTGCCCGTGCAGGTTGTTCCATTCCGGATCTTCTTCCGTAGCCGGATTCCCGTCGTGGGAGGCCCATCGGATGGCGGTGTAGGGCCTCCAGTGGTTGTAGTGGAATTTATTGTCGAACACGTTTACATAGGCGTCGTAAATGCCGGCATTGAGCAGCGCAAACAGGCGGGCGGCCTCCCAAAGATTCAGCCCTTCCTTTTGCACCAGTTGGCGAGCGAGCCGGTTATGGGAATTTTCCACAAAATCCTTCCACCACATGGCGAGGTGCGCCTGGTCCGGGCTACGGGAGGCGCTGGAGTCCCTTCCCACTTCCTTTACCTCCTCAAAAGCAGCGGCGTAGTCCGAACTGCCGATTTCCGGCGGTGGCGGGGAACGGAACGCATCGGGGGACTCCAGGAGGAAAGGCCTGGCCCGGGCCCAGCCCGCCCCGAATACGAAGCCTTCCGGGGTACCGCTGTGCTCGTTGAACTCGGCATACACCCCGGGACCCATTGGGTGCCAGTTGTATTCCGCCTCTCCGTCCCAGCCGTCACCAGACCTGGCTGCCAGCATGCGCTGGGCGCTGGTTTGGCCCAGTTCCCTGGCCTCCCGGAGTTCGTCCTCGGTACGTTGCAGCGGCAGGGTTTCCGTAAGTAAGTTGTCCCAATGGGCGGAATGTTCCGGGTATTGGGAGGCACAGATCGTATACACGGCATAAATGGCTGCTGCCTGCGGGTCTGCGCCGGATGCATCCGCCCGGGGCAAATAGGTTTGGTAGAGGGGCACCACTGCGTTGAGGGCATCGTGTGCTGCCAGGTAGCTCATGGTGGCCGTGCGTAGCCCTTTTAAGGTCAGCAAGCCGTCTTCCTGGAGGGCGGTTTCGTAGATCGCTTCATTCCATGGGATCAGAGCGTCCGCCGGAACCTCTTCGGGTCGTACCGCTTTTTCGGTACATGCAGTCAGCAGCAACAGGAAAACACCCAGTGCCGCACCAATCGTAGTGGGGTAGCGAAACATAGCGTATTTATTTTATCGGATCAGGTGGGGGAACAGGTACTCGAGGGAGAACTTCTACATGCCGGAGGAAGACACCCCGTCAATGTAACAATTATTCCCTGGGGAGGATGCCACAGATGTATTTTTAACAAATGGCCGGGCCAATGGGAATGCAGCCGGAGAAAAATCCCCGACCTTAAGGGGTTACCACGCGCAGCGGAAACCGGTTCTCGAGATCTGTCTTTTCGCCCTGGCTCAGTTCCAGGAGTGTCCGCCCGTAAATCCTGCGGGCAAACTGATCGCGAACTTCGTGGATAGCCAGTGCAATGCGGTCTTTCAGGGAGATAAATTGGCGATACTTCACATCGAGCTCCATATCGATTATATATAAGGCCTCAGGTCCGAATTTGCGGGCATGCCGGGAAAGCTGGACGGCAAGCTGGTCCTGTGCGATCAGCCGGTCATCCACAATGGTTTCTCCCCTTTCGTTCAGATAGATCCTGAAAACATTGGCCCCCCTTGGCGGGTAGGGTCCCATCAATGCGGCAAAATTTCCGGGAAGGGTATCTGTCAGGTCGGGCAGGGCAGCCTGACGGTCCAGCAAATAATACGTATGCAGGCGGTAAAAGGGTTGATCCAATTCCGCCGTACCCAACAGATCCAGCAAGATGGAGGCCTGCAATTCAGGCGCTACCTCGCTCTGGATCATGGCATCCCTGCGGTCCAGGAACCTCGTAAAAATGGCATCGGGCTGGTCGGATCGGAGGGTTTCCAACGTTTGCAGACAGGCCCGCCATTGCAATGAATCCCTGGTTGTGGCGGCCAACCGCGTCCCGAAAGCCAATTCAGGGTCCAGTACCAGGCGCTGTCCCGAAGCCACCTGCTGCAACAATCCGCGATAGGCATCCGAACCCAGGTCTTCCAGCAAGCCCCGGTCCAGCAGGTCCGTTTCATAGGCCTGCATCAGGCTGTCCAGGTTGCTGCCCACAGCGGCATACGAATTGCGGGCACAATCGTAAAAAACCGTTTCGGCCAGCAGGTCCTGGGCCTTTAAGGAATTTCCGGTGCTCAGTGCCATCAGCAATAAAATGCCAGCGAATATCCGCCTCAGACGGAATACATTTGGACAGAGTTTCATAGCAATGGGATTTCCACCGGATAAGATACGATTTTAGCTCGATTTGGATCGGACCGGAGCCCATCCTGAAACCTATGCCCCGCCAAAACCCGGAAACGGGTGCCTTCCGGTTTCTGATTAGCGCATTTAATCCTCTAAATCAGCATTTTATCGCTTTTGTAGCAGAAAAGTGGGAATTCGGCGTACTTTCAATAGGTGCTACAGCTCTCTTTTGGAGCGGGCTGCAGACCACTAAACCCAGCAACACCTCAGTCATGATACTTATCTTCTCCTTGCTTATCGGAATTACGGCCTTGACCCTGCTCGGCATCCGCAGGTTGAAACCCGTTCGCGTGAGGAAATAAACCGGCTAATCCAGGCCGGGTTGTTTCAACTCCCAACCCGCTTTCTCTTTTGCTTCCCGTACCTGACGGCGTACGTCCTTCAGCAGGGCAGGCGCATCGTAGATGATACCGTCTTTAATGGTATACTTTACCCCGCCTACCCGGACCACTTCATTGGCCTCGGTTAATTTGATGGCCCCGGTACCGTAAAGGACTTTCAGGTTTTTCAGCGGATTTTCGGAGATCAGCACCAGATCGGCCAGTTTGCCCACCTCTATGCTGCCGATACGGTCGTCCATTCCCAGGGCCTCTGCCCCGTTGAGGGTGGCAGCCCGAACCACTTCCAGCGGATGGAAACCCGCTTCCCTCAGTAATTCCAATTCGCGTATATAGGCAAAGCCGTAAAGCTGGTAGATAAATCCGGAATCGGATCCGGCCGTTACCCGCCCGCCCCGGTTCTTGTACTCGTTGATAAAGGTCATCCAGAGGCGGTAATTCTCCTTCCAGGCCACTTCCTGTTCAGTTCCCCAGAAATGCCAGTAGGAGCCGTGGGATACTTTGCTGGGAGCATAAAACTTCCAGAGGGAGGGCAGGGTGTAGTCCTCATGCCATTCGGCGCGTCGGGCCCTGTGCAGGTCCCTGCTTGCCTCGTAGATATTAAAGGTCGGATCCAGGGTAAAATCCAGTTGCAGCAGTTCTGCCAGGACCGCATTCCAGTGATCCGAGTACGGAGCTGCCGCCTGCTGCCAGAGTTTCCCGGCTTCCTCAAAGCGGTGCTGTTCGTTGGCGTAGTTGTAGTCAAGGGGGTAATCCTGGACGGTGCGGTCTTCGAAAAGGGCTTCCGGCAAGCCGTACCAGTGTTCCATGCTGGTCAGGCCCCATTTGGCAGTATCCAGGACGTTGGCGCGCCCGACTTCAAGTTGGGCGTGGTGCATGGCCGTGCGCAAGCCGCGCTTCTGCGCCTCTTCCAGGGCGGCCTTCAGGATGT
>JBNKHB010000077.1:0-10288 GCA_050290125.1 Robiginitalea sp. | reverse complement strand
TCGGAATCCGTATGCCCGACTATTTGGAGGTTCATGCCGGTCTCCTGTTGCAGCACCTGGGAAATCTGGCGGATGACGCCCATGGAGCTGGGTTGCAGGTTGGCGGATCCGGAGTCGAACAGGATGGCATTCGTGGAAACAGAGCCTTCGGAGATAAGCTGGCGCCGCAAGTCCAGGCCGCCCTCGGCGACCTTCAGGTTCTTTATGAACATCCGTTCTTTCCCGTCTTTAAAGTAGAGCAATTCAAATTTAAGCGTCGTCATTTTCGGGCTTTGCGGGACAAAGCGCGGGATATCGATGTATTTTTCTTCGTTCACCCATAGCCGGAAACGCTCCTTGTTCACGGCAACCGAGATATGAGGCTGCTCCACGACCACATTCCGGATATCCCCCTGAATGGTATTGGATATGTCCCCCGGGCGATTCTGGACCTGGAAGCCCACGGGATGGTACTGGCAGAACGGGATATAGGCCCGTGCATAATTCCCCCATTGAAAGCTGTTGTCGTCCGATAATACTACCGCCAGTCTTGCCGTGGAGGCCGTTTGCCGGTCCAGGCCGGTGGCCATCACGTCAAATTCTATCGTGTATTCCTCGGGTAGGGAGGGGACGTCTGGAATGTAGAACGTGCTGTGTCCCGAAATAATTTCGAACCACTTTTCCCCGCTGTCGCCTATGGTCACCACTTCGCCGGTACCGTTCGTATTCCATTTGGAAGGGAAGTCACCGATAAAGTCATTGGCAAAGTCGTCATAGAAGATCACTTTGTCTCCGGGCACAAAATCGAATTTGCTGTATACCTGCAAGCTGGGCGGGCCTGCCGCACCCCCTTGAGACGCCGATGGGCCCGAATCCCCCGTGTTGCCCGGATTCCCCTGCGTGGCGTCATTGCCACCGCCGCCTCCCTGTGGAGCGGGGTTGCCCCCACCGGCGTTGCCCGATCCGGGTTCCAGGATGCTGTCCAGCACCTGGTCGGTCTTTTCACTGGTCTCGCGCTCCACACGCCGTTCCACCGTGCGTTCAGCGGCCCGTTCGGCCCGCTTCCCCAACTTTTTCAGGAACTGCGCCTCGGCCCCGGGCATGGCGAATAGTATAAGTCCGGCCACGAGCAGCAGCCGGGAATGGGAATTGGATCTCATTTTCAGTGTTCTTTGGGTTAATCGGATAATCTCTTAAAGATACCGAATAAGGAATGGTAAAAGGCCGGGTTTTGTACGATTGGCACTTATGGGCGTATCAAAGGAAAAAAACCCCTTATCGCTGAATTCGGTAGACGGCCACCGCGCTGTCGCGGTAGCGAACGGCGAGTTCGGGATTCCGGTCCCCGTCCAGGTCCGCCATATCCGGTATCCCATTGCCTTCCACGGGGAATCCGGAGAGCCGGCTGGCATCGCTTCGGAACAGATACAGCCGCTGGCTCTGGATATCGGTGACGGCAACGTAGATGATGTCGTACAGATAGAAGATATGCGGGGCGGTATAAACCCCCAACTCCAATTCCACCGGGTTGCCCTTGATACTAAGTTCATTGTCGTTCATCAGGGCAAGGGTTCTGGCCGTAGCGAACATGCCGTGATCCTCGCCCAGATTCATGGCGGCCCGGTTCATGCGACCCCGGGTGTCTATGGTGATCAGGTTGCCATTGGCCTCCGTGAACGCAAAATTGTCTCGGTAAAGGAATATGCCATTACCGGAGAAGTCGAAGCGGCCGGGTACCCGTACCCGGGTGTCGCCTACCCGGTTCAGGATTTTGAGCGTTCCGTCCTCCAGGCGGAAAACCAGGTAATCCCGCGAACCGATTCGTATATGTTCCGGGGCTCCCAATACAGGACTTTCCGCATTTCGGTATTTGAAACCGGTCACGTCCCGGCCCTGACCGTCGAACATAAATACCTTGCTGCCCTGGGCAAACACCAGGCGGTAATTCCGGTTCTTATCGTAGTCAAAGACCGCAAGGGGACCCAGGTTCCCGCCGGGGTACGACTTGGGAAACGGAGCTACTTCCCGGCCGTTCCGATCCAGGACCGCTAAGGTGCCTGGCGTGGTAAAGGCCATTTGCAGCCGACCGTTCTTAAACAGGTCTACCTGGTGGATCCGCCCTTGGATCGGGCCGGGCAGCTCTTTTTTCCAGTAGCGTTCCCCGCTATCCGAAAACAGGTAGAGCTGGTTTTGATCATCCTGGACGGCAATATCCATCCTGCCGTTCACATGGTTGTTCAACAGAAACGGCCCTGCCTGGACCTGGCCGTCGAGCTTTACCGTAAAGAGGGAGGAAACGGCGGCCCCGCTGCCGGAAGGGTCGTCTTTCTTCCGGAACTGGTAGGTGACCAGGTCGTAGCCCGGCTCACTGATCAGTTGACCCGTATAGAGATAGGTATCCGGGAGAAGGGACGAGACTTCACTGGGAAGCGACAAGGGCGCAAGGCTGTCCGAGATCAGCGCGGATCGCTCCGGATCGGTGGCAATGGCAAGGACCGAGGACTCCGAGGAGAGAAATTGCCGCAGTTGGCCGTAAGGTGCAGACGCGGCATACGTATCCTGTCGGTTATGGGCGCTGATCAGGTCCTGAAGGTTCTCCAGGTCCGGGCTGAAAACGAACTCATTGGAGAGTCTGGCATAATAGACGGATTCCGGAAACCAATTCAACAAGGGTTCGAAGGCTGCCTGAAGGGACCCCGCATTGTTCAACCGGAATATTGGGGCGTCCTGGAACGTCTGCCCATCAGTGCGTTCACTGAGCAATGCGGCATCAACAGCTTCCGGGTTCAGCGTGTGCAATACCAAAATCGGTTCGGAAGCGGTCTCCAGCAGGCTTATGCGCTCCACGCTTTCCAGAAGGCCCGGATAGGGATTGGTTCGTGCCAGCAAACGCTGTTGGTTACTAAGGAATTGCCCGGCGTCGCTCAGGGAAAGGCTATAGAGTGCCCGGGTTTGGGCAGGGGCGATGGCAGCGGCTTCCTGCAGCGGCAGGGGTGGGATTTCCTTTAGCAAGGTACGCTGGTCCCAGACGCTGTCCGGGCGCTGTTCGACACCTTGCAGCAATAGCGCATCCGAGCGGAGTTGCAGGTCAAAGGCGGACCAATCGGAATCCGTGGAAGCCACTTGCCGTTCCCCGGGACCGGTGAGAAATTCGGATAAGGGATGACGGTGTCCTTCCGGCAATAGCAGCGACGCTGCCGCCAAAGGGTTGGCGGTGCGAAGCACCTGGCGGAGGCGGCTGTCCTCAATCGGTCCCCTGGCCATGGTACGTTGCAACAAGTCATCAGAGTTGGAAACCAGGTCCGTATTGCTGACCCGAGCTTTGGACCATAGGGAATCGATCCCCCGGGCGTTTTGTGCATCCGGTGTTCCGGATGCTGTGATCGTATCTGCCACCCGGGTAGTCCCTTCTCGTTGAGCCACCAGCCACTGAACGGATTCGTCGGGCATCATTCGAATTGAAACCAATGCGTCGGGGTGCAGGTCCAGGAGCAGCACGCTGTCCAGGACTTTAAAAAGCGAATTGTCGGGGAGGGACTCCCGGTAGTCCCGTAACAAACCGTTGTTCCTGAATTCCGAGCGGAAACGTTCGGGGTCGTGAATGGCGAGGATAACGGTGGCGGAGTCCGGTAAAAAGGCTCGAGGTTCTGAAGGACGGTCCGTAGTGGGCTTGCAGCTGCCTGCGAGTACCAGCAGCAGCATCAATAGGGCCAAAATCTCTCGTGTCAAGTGGCAGGCTTTCCGCAAAAGTAGCATCTAGAATTGGAATTTCAACTGCTCCGGAAGCAAGCGAAAGCTGTTCCTGTGATGCGGACTGGGCCCGAATTGCCGGATGGCTTCGCGGTGTTGCCTGGTAGGATAGCCCTTATTGCCCTGCCATCCATATTGTGGGAATGCCGTATGCAATTCGGCCATCAGGGCGTCCCTTGCGGTCTTGGCCAAAACCGAAGCTGCGGCAATGTTAAGGAACCTTCCGTCGCCCTTAATCAGGCAGCAATGCGGGATCTCCCCGTATGGATGGAAACGGTTCCCGTCAACCGCAATATGTTCCGGTCGGACGCTGAGCTGGTCCAGGGCCAGGTGCATGGCGCGTATGGATGCATTGAGGATATTGATCTGGTCGATATCCGCAGGGGAGACGTGCGCGATGCCATAAGTCAGCGCTTCCGCCCTGATCAGGGGTGCGAGTTCCCGGCGGGCCTGCTCGCTGAGTTTTTTGGAATCGTTTAGCAGGGGGTGTGTAAAACCTTTGGGCAGGATCACCGCAGCTGCCGTCACGGGTCCGGCCAGGCAACCGCGGCCCGCCTCGTCCGTGCCGGCTTCCGGATATGTACCGAAATAAGGTTGGAGCATGTTTCAAAGGTAAGCAACCCGGATACAGGTACCCCGGTTAATACCGCATAATCGCTGATTAAGGTGAAACGCTGAATTCGAATAATTCGGAATCGGTGCGATTGCCCTGGCTGTCGATGCAGACAACCTTCCAGTAATACACTGTGCCCGCCTGCACCGTAGTCTCGGAAGTGGTCTGGGCCGTCGCTTCCAGCAAGCTCAGGGAATCCGGGCTCTCTCCCAGGTATACTTCGTACCCGGCCAGGTCGTTGTCCACGTCGCTGGCGCTCCATTCCAGGGTAAGTGCACCGGCCTGGTCCAATGCCGCTCCGCGCGGTGGGTTCACGGCTTCAGCGGGAAACGGGGCGTAATTGGATACGCCGGCGCCCGCATTAAAGAACCTCCAGGTTGGACTGGTGGCCGTCTCGCTGGTGCCCGTAGCTTTGGAAACCACGAACCATTCATAGGGGATGCCCCTGAAGATCAGAATCTCCACTTCGGGCGCATTGCTGTTGATCCGGGCCGTGGTATTGGTTTCCAGGTTGGTGAGGTTCACCTCGTAACTATCCGTGTTCTGCGAGGCGTTCCACTGGAAGGGAACCCGGCTCTGCAGGTCGTTGACGATATCGCCTTCGGTGCATTCCGAATCGTCTTCCGGAAAGACCAGGGTGGCCGCGGACGGGGCGGGCACCGGATCGGGATCCGGGTCCGGGTTGCCGCCGTTATCGCTTCCGCCTCCGCAGGCCCAAATGAGCAACGGAAGGAGCAAAATTGCCAATGTGCGAATGCGCGCTATCATTTTTTGATCACTTTAAAGTTATGGAGCCTGCCGGCGGTTTCCACGTTGAGCAGGTAGACGCCCTTCGGGAGGAGATCAACCCGCAAGCGGACCTGGCCATCCCGGATTTCGGCCTCCTTGTTCAGTATGTTCTGTCCGTTCAGGGCGAACAGGCGGATGCGTGCCTTTCCGCCGCTTGCGTCCGGCAGGAACGCCTTCAATTCCCCGGAATCAATCGGGTTTGGCAGTACCAACAGGTTGTCCGAAAGCGTTATGAGTTGTGAATAGACGCCCTGGCAGTCCAGGTCGCTCCGCACTTCCAGCTGGGTAACCGGATCTTCCAATGGCAGGGTAATGCGCGACGCACTGGTCTGCACCACTTTGCCATTCAGGTTGATTTGGTATGATTCCCCGCCGGCGAGTTCCAGGGAAACCTCCCCTGTGACCGAATTCACCACCGCACTGACATCCAGTGGTTCGGGTTGCCCTATCTCCAACTCAAAGCATTGTTCGTAATCCGATTCCCCGGCAACTGTTATACAAAGGGTATAAGTGCCCGATGCCAGATCGGTAAATGAGGCGGCATCCGTAAAATTCTGGGTTTCATCCACTCCGGAACCGCTGAGCGCAGCCGTATAGTCCAGCGCCGCTTCGGCTTCGATAAGGATCTGTCCGTTATCGTTTTCGCGGCAGGTCTCGCCCAGGGTTTGCACCAGGAAGTTGCCTGCGGGCAGGCTGAATACCGGGCAGCCGCTGGAGTCCACCACACTCCCCGGAGGGGTATCCGGACAGGCGTCCAGGGTATCCGGCACCCCGTCGTTATCCCCGTCGGGATCGCAGAGGTCCCCGATGCCGTCCGAATCTGAGTCTTCCTGACCCGGGTTGGCCACCAACGGACAATTGTCAATGACGTCAGGCACCCCGTCGTTGTCGTCATCCGTATCGCAGGCATCCCCGAAACCGTCCCCGTCCGTATCCGTCTGGTCCGCGTTGGCAAGCAACGGGCAATTGTCGTTAACATCCGGGATCCCGTCATTGTCGTCGTCCTCATCGTCCACAAAGCCTTCCACCCCAAAGTCGTCGATCACTGCACCTTCCTGGGTAACGAAGGGGTCGGAGTGAAATACGAAGCGGAACTGGATATTGGTCTCCCCCGTTAGGTCCGCCTCGCCCAGGGCCGCATTGGCTACAAAGTCATAGGCGTATTCAGTGAGCTGGGCTTCCGTCCCGGTCCACTGAGCCCCGGGGCAGTTCTGGCAGTCGTCTGCAGGGCCCGAACTGTCGTTGGTGCGGTTGCTGTTATACCAGTTTGGCTGGCTGTCAACGGAACCCAGCAGGTTCCAGCTGCTGCCCTGGTCCGTGGAATACTGGACGTAGAGGATGTCAAAATTGAGTTCCAGATCAAAGGCCATCGTAAACTTCAGCACCGGGGCCAGGAAGGCGGAAAAATCGTAGCATTCGCTTACCAGGAAGGCTTTGGTGGCGTCCGGGTGGTTCCCGCTTAGGTTGGTACCGTATACCTCATTGCCGGACGCGGCCTGGTTCAAGACCGTCCCGACGGGGGCCCCTTTGGCCCAAAGTACCTGGTTGCTGGCTTCGTTAAAGGCCACCAACTCCGTACCCGACCCCTCAAAGTCATTTAAGCTGCTGCCATCTCCGGTTTCATTGATGTAAAAGGTATGGGTGAGGCTGTTGTTATCCGGGAAGGCATCCCCTGCAATGGAAACGGTCACCTCAAGGTCTATCCGTCCCTTACCGCCGGGGTTGATCCCGGGCAGGGCGATCTGGGCGGTCTCCCCGCTGGCCAGATTCACTGCCTGATCAAAGGATTGCTCGCTACCGCCGTTTACCCGATAGCTCACCGCAACCGAGGTAATGGTATTCAGGCCGTTGTTTTCAACCGTTACTTCGGGCATCACCTGTGAGCATAAAACGGCGTTCATACCCGGGCTCAGGCTCAGCAGGCGGATGTCGTTGTCCGGTACTTGCACCGGTATGGGGGACTGCCAAACACCCCGGCCGTATGTTGAGGCGGTGATGCGCTCGTCGTCCAGGCTGATCTCAAGGTCGCTGACGGCTACACTGGGCAATCCCTCAAAGTACTCCTCCCATTCGGTGAGCGTGTCGTCCAGGCGGTATACCCCCAGGTTGGTCCCCACATAGATGGGATTGTCCGAATGGCGGCCCTGGTGTACGATACAGAAATACGCCTGGTCCGTGGGCAGGTTCAGGGTGATGTCTTCTTCCGTTCCCGGATCCCCATTCGCGCCTACCGGGATGCGATAGACTTTCCGATCCTGGCCGAGCTGGCCGAATTGCGGGATTCCCACGCGTAGTGAGGTAACCACGTAGATAAAGGAGCCATCGGTGGTGTTTACGGCAAGGTCGGCAATGGGGCCGTCCGCAATAAAGAACGTGCTGAAACTCTCCCCGCCGTCATCGCTTCTGAAGACGATGTTGTCCTCGGCTGCGTAAAGGACCTGAGCATCGGTAGGATCGGCCTCCAGGTCTTCGATGTTATCGCTGCCCGGGAGGGTGGCGAGTTCGATCCAGTCGCTGCCGTCCAGTCGAAATACGGCGTCAAAGCCCGCAAATACATCCCCGTTGGCAGAGATCGTCAGCGGGGTGATCCAGTTTCCGCTAAGCGGGTTGCCCTGGGCGTCCGAAGGCGCACCGATCACGCCGATGGACTGCCCCGAATCCGAGGAGATGCTCAGGGATCCCCCGAATTGGGTAAAGCCGTAGATGAGGTTCGGGTTTGCCGGGTCTATGGCATTGTCCATGCCATCCCCGCCGTGGTAGTTGAACCACTGCCCGGCAGACAGGCTTTGGCCGCCGTTATCCTGCAGGCCCCCGATGATGGTATTGGCGTCGGATGGCGAAACGGACATGCGGTAGAATTGTCCGATGGCGATCCCGGCGGTGTGATCCGCAAAGGTGATCCCGCCGTCGGTAGTGGTATAGATCCCGCCGTCGCTGCCGCAGAACAGCCGGTTTCCGAAGAATTTCAAGGTATGGATGTCCGCATGGGTGTAAGCCGCATCGTCCAGGAACCACTCGTTGAGTTTTGAAAAAGTGTTACCGCCGTTGATACTCTTCCAGATATTGAGACATCCCATGTAGAGTTCGTTGGCATTGGTGGGTGACACCTCCAGGGCCAGGTCAAACCAGGCCTGGCTGGATTCCATGATGTCGATGGAGTTCGGGCTTTCCGTAAAGTTGAGGCCGCTGTCCGCGGAGCGGTACAGGCCCTGGTAGCTGAAATCTGCCTCGGCAGTATTTGCCCGGAGCATGTACAGTACCTCCGGATCTGCGGGGCTTACCCCAAGCACCACCCGTCCGGAGGCAACCGGGATAATATTGGTCATATCCACCGGGGCGTCAAAATTATTGCCGTCGGTGGTTTTGTAGAGTGCGGTGTTGCTCGTCGCATAAACGGTATTAGGGTCCCCGGGTTTGAGTTTGAAGTCGGTAATGGGGCCACTGCGTTTCAGTTCCCAACTGGTCCCTCCGTTCTCGGATTTATACAGCCCGGAAGTCAATGTGCCGCCCTGCTGTACAGCCACCCAAACGATGTTGGAATTGGTCGGATCCACTGCGATCTCGTTCATGAGCGTCCCGACCCCCGTATTGGACGGATTCAGGCCGGTTTCGGCCCAACTGGCCCCGCCGTCCACGGATTTAAACACCCCTACGCTGTAGGAGTCCGCAGCGTCGTCATCCCCCGTAGCGATGTAAATGGTATTGGAATCCCCCGGGTCTATAGCGATGCCTGAAACGCCGATCTGTGGAAAATCATCAAAGAGGTTGGTCCAGGAGGCACCGGCATTGGTAGATTTCCAGATCCCGCCGGCCGGAGCTCCCGCATACCATATATCCGGGTTGTTCGGGTCCACGGCCACAGCGTTGATCCGCCCGATCCCAGGCAGTTGGCCTGCGTGCACGCCAGCCTGGAACGGGCCCACGGATTGCCAGTCCGCCACGGGATTCGGCACTTTGGCCGCACCGGCTTCCTTGGCTTTCCAACTATCCCACAATGCCTGGGCGGAAGGAATATTCCCTCCCTGGTCCGCCATAATGCTCCAGTAGTGTTCCCAGCGCTTATACGGTTTGAAACCGCTGCCTTTCGCCTTCCAGTTCCGGCTGGCCCAATAGGCTTCAAAGGCCACGGAAATTTCATCGATGGCGTGTAGTGCGGGAGCATTCTTTTCGGAGGACGGGCCGTTCTTCTCCAGTTGCCGCATCCAGGGGGCGTTCTGGTTGAATTGTGCCTGGGCCACCCCGGTCGCCAGCATAAGGGCGAACAGGAGCAATCGGTTCATACCAACTTTTTTGTAAATATGTCGAAAATCGACCGTAATATCAATAATATACGACCAGCGGAACCGGTCTCACGTCAGCCTGCAGGCAACGGCCTGCTCAAGGTGATACAAGATAAACTTTCACATTTACTTAGCAACAAAAAAGGTACCTTTGCCCGGTATTGAAGTCTCATGAGATACCTTCTCCCGATACTTTTATTCTTCCTTAGCTACCCCGTTTCGTCACAGGACAGGCCGGCCCCTCCCCGAAGAAAATCGGACTCCGTGCGTTTGCAGGCGATGGATACGGTTAAGAAAAGGAAACCTGCCGGCGAGGCGCTTGAAATCACCATCGCAGACTACAAGATCATCTCCCATGCCGGGGATACGACCTATCTGGATACAACACTGACCATTGCCAAGGAATACAGGTACAACTACCTGAGGCGGGACGACTTTGAACTGATGCCGTTCTCAAACGTCGGGCAGCCCTACAACCGGCTTGGGACCATCCTGGATAAAGGGTCGCGCTTTCCGCGAATGGGGGCCCGCGGCAAGCATTTCAATTATTTGGAAACGGAGGACATATCCTACTACAATGTGGCCACCCCCATGACGGACCTGTTCTTTAAGACCACTTTTGAACAGGGGCAGCTATTGGACGCAACCCTTACTTCCAACTTTAGCCGGAGGTTGAATGTATCCATCGCCTATAAGGGGTTCCGGTCCCTGGGGAAGTACCAGGAAGACGAAGTGAAATCGGGTAATTTCCGCGCCACGGCCAATTACGTCACCCAGAACGGGCGCTATCGTTTCCGGGCCCATGTGGCGGCACAGTTCATTAAAGGACAGGAGAACGGCGGGTTACTGGACAGGGAATTACAGTTTGAGTCCGAGG
>JBNKHB010000076.1:0-10431 GCA_050290125.1 Robiginitalea sp. | reverse complement strand
CCGGCCCGTATCCGGCTTACCGTATTTCGCAAGGATGGGGGACTGTATGCCCCGGAGACGCTGGAAGTGGATTTTGTGATCGAGGTACACCCCTGGGCGGATAAAAGCTATGTGTTGCCTACGGGCGCGTTTCGCGCCGACATTTTCAGGGATTACCAAATCCTGGCAGATGCGCTGGCCCGCATCAAACACAGCAATCGCCTGGTCCAGGTTTTGGGAAGCATCTATGCGCGGGAGAACGGCCTGCAGACGTGTTTGGTCCTTAACCATCGGAAGGAAGTGGCCGAATCGCTCAGCGGGAACCTTTTCGTCCGCAAAGGCGATCGCATCAAGACCCCGCCCCTGGACAGCGGATGCCTGGGGGGCATCATGCGCCTGCAGGTACTGCGCCTTGCGGCGGACGACCCCCGTTATCAGTGGGAGGAAGGCGCCGTTTCGCCTTTTGAACTGCAGCAGGCGGACGAGCTTTTTACGACCAATGCGCTGGTGGGCCTACAACCCATTACGGATTACCGAAAGGCGACTTACAGCGCAGAGGCCGCTGGCTATGTACTGGAACGTTTGAATGCGTCGCTGGAAATGCCGGTCTAGTTCAGGCTCGGATTCTCCGGGGCGTTGGACCACAGCAGGTAATCGCCCCCGAGTTCCATCATCTTCTCGCGCCAGAATGCCTGGGTGGATTTTTCTATGATGTCGCTTTCGTATTTGTTGGCGACCACGATCCAGGACTTGGAGAGTAACTCCTGGTCCAGTTGGAGGGAAGCCCAGCCGGAATATCCCAAAAAGAACCGGATGTCGTTCTGGCTGATCTTGCGTTGATTGATCAGGGATACGGTCATGTCAAAATCCCCGCCCCAATAGATGCCATCCGAAATCTCAACCGAGTTGGAGATAAGCTCCGGCACTTTGTGTATGAAGTAGAGGTTGTCCTGTTCAACGGGCCCGCCATTGTACACGGGAAAGGGCACTTCGATCTCGTCTACGAGATCGCTCATACTGTAATTCAGAGGTTTGTTGAGGATGAAGCCTACGGAGCCTTCCTGGTTGTGTTCAGCCAGCAGGACGACGGACCGGTTAAAGGATACATCGCCGGTGAGCGCGGGCTCCGCAATGAGAAGCTTTCCTTTATTAGGCTTGATACCGGTCATTAGGAGTCACTTACCTTAAAACTAAAAATAGGATAAATCCCGCAATTATCAAAAACCCCTAAAAAAAACGGTCCCGGCAACTATTGCCGGGACCGTCCGTATATTTTAGCGTGGTGTTTCGTTAATTCACCGCATCGCCCAACTCGGAGCCTGCTTTGAATTTAACTACGTTTTTAGCCGGGATGTGGATGGTTTTACCGGTGGAAGGATTGCGTCCTTCGCGAGCATTTCTTCTGGAAACAGACCAGGATCCGAATCCTACCAGAGAAACGCGATTTCCTTTCTTAAGGGAACCTTCTACGTTTCCGAGGAACGATTCCAGAGCTTTTTTGGCAGCAGCCTTGGTGATACCGGCATCGGCTGCCATGGCATCGATTAATTCTGTTTTGTTCATAATGTGAATTCGTTAATAGATGTTATACATATTGCAAAGCGCAAACAAATTTATACGGATTTGCCTTTAAGACAAGTAAATTCGGGGGAAATCCCCGTTTTTGTTGATAACTCGGGAGGTTTGTTAATAAAGTAAGAATCTACACGGTAAAATTCGGGAACGCCAATAAAACCGGAGCTTAAGAGAAGCTTGCGCCCTGATCGAACTCAAACCCGTTCAGAAGTTCCTGAACGGACATTCTCCGCTTCCCTTCCAACTGTATTTCCATCACCTCGAGCCAAGCGTCCGAAGCCTGCACAAAAACCGCATTTTTGCTTTGAAGAATCCGGCCGGCTTCGCGGTCCGCAACCCGATCGGTCATGCGGGTCCTGAAGATTTTTACGGTCTGCCCCGCCTCGCCTTCCCCCAATCGGGTCCAGGCTCCGGGATACGGGCTCAAACCGCGGATGTGGTTATGGATGTTCGCTGCGGTCTGATCCCAGTGGATGCGGCAATCCTCCCGGAAGATCTTAGGCGCTTTTCGGGGTGATTCCACTTCTTTCTGGGAGGTGGTCTCTACTGGTCCTTGCTGGATCAGACGGGCGGTCTTCACTACGAGGCCTGCACCAAGGGCCATGAGGCGGTCGTGCAGTTCGCCTGCCGTTTCCTCTGCACCCACCTGCAGGCTTTCCTGCAGGATGATGTTTCCCGTATCGATCTGCTCGTCGATAAAGAACGTGGTAACGCCCGTTTGCGTTTCTCCGTTGATCAGCGCCCAATTGATGGGAGCGGCGCCCCGATAATCGGGCAGGAGGGAGGCGTGGAGGTTAAAGGTGCCATACTCAGGCAGCGACCAAATTTCGCGGGGCAGCATGCGAAAGGCCACGACTACCTGTAAATTCACCTGCAACTCCCGCAAGTGTGCGGCGAATTCCGGATCCTTCAGGTTCGGGGGCTGGAAGACCGGCAACTGGTTTTCCACAGCGTATTCCTTTACTGCGGAGGCCTTCAATTTCCTTCCCCTTCCCGCCGGGCGGTCCGGCGCCGTGACCACCGCAACTACATTAAAGCCGGCCCCGGTCAGGGCCTCCAGGGAGGCGACGGCAAATTCCGGGGTACCCATAAAAGCGATGCGTAACTCTCTCATGATTCTTCCAGTATGTATTCGTTCATGGATCCCATCCGCAACCTGCCTTGCTGCAGTAAATTCTGCAGGCAGGCCAGCATGGGGACCTCAGGCAATTCCCCGGATGCCGCTAATTCCCGGGATGTCATTGGGCCTTTGCGCAAACGGCGTAAGATTTCAACCTCTATCCTTTGCCCGTCCTTTCCCCCTTGCTTCCGTGATTCGCAGACATCGCAAATCCCGCAGGCTTCGCCTTCGGGTTCGCCAAAATACCCCCGCAATCGGGATTGCCGGCATTGGCCGGAATCCTCAACATAAGCCAGCATTTCCTCCACCTTGCGGATTTTTAATTTGCGCCTCTGTTCCACTGCCGGGGCAAAAGCGCGGATGGTATATTCGTCTTCGCGGGGTTGCAAAAAGCTGATCTCCAAATCGCCCTGGCGGAGTTGCAGGCGGATCATTCCGTCTTGTTCAAGGCGCTTGAGGAGTTGCAGCAGTTCGGCCTCCTTTATGTTCAGCCGATTGGCTACCAGCACCGTATTTACGGGCGTCTCAAAATCAAAGAGCCCGCCGTAACTCCTGAGCAGGGTTTGTACGCCCGGGCGTTGATCCGGATAGGTTTCCAGGTAAGACCACAGCTCCTGTTTGCCACAGATAAACTGGAGGCGGGCTCGGGTCCTGCCGATTTGCGCCAGGGATATAACCCCCTGACGATCCAATACTTCCATGGCGTTATAAGTGAGGGAAGAAGCCAACTTGTATTCACTGCAAAACTGCTCAAACCGGAAGGGGAGGGGTGCTTCGGGTTGTTCCCCGTATGGAATGCGGAAATAGGCGCAAAGTTTCTTATATACTGTGATCAGGTCTTCCAGTTTTGGCAAAGCCCCGAGAAAATACTCCCGGCTGAGTTCCGGATCCCCGGGTGCAACCAACAGCAGGGCGGAAGCAGCTTCTCCATCCCGCCCGGCGCGACCGGCTTCCTGGAAATAATGCTCGATCGTTTCGGGGATTTCATAATGGACCACGGTACGCACATCCGCCTTGTCGATCCCCATGCCAAAAGCATTGGTAGCCACCATTACGCGTACCTTACCCCGCTGCCAATCGCGTAGCCGGTCGCTTTTATCTTCCTGGCTAAGCCCCCCGTGGTAGGACGCCGAGGCGATACCGCGATCGTTCAGGTAGGCGGCGATCGCCAGCGTTTCACGCCGCATGCGGACATAGACGATGGCACTCCCTGTGTGGCGTTGCAGCCAATTGTGCAGTCGGTAACGCTTGTCTTCGGTACGCATTACCCGATAGGCCAGATTTTCCCTGTTCAGGCTATCCCGGAAGATCCGGGCACCGGACAATTCCAGCAATCGCTCCATATCCGAAAGCACCTCCGGGGTGGCCGTTGCCGTAAGGGCAATGAGCGGAACCCCGGGAAAGATCTCCCTTAATCGAAGGCATTCCAGGTAAGCAGGCCGGAAGTCATAGCCCCATTGGGAAATACAGTGTGCCTCGTCTATAGCCAGCAAATTGGCTGGCAGGCGCCGTAATTGTTGTAGCACCAGATCTTGTCTGAGGCGTTCAGGGGAGAGGAAAATAAATTTATACCCGCCATAAGCGGCGTTGTCAAAGCGGCGCAATAATTCGCTTTCTGACAATCTGCCAAAGAGCCCCAGGGCTTTGATCCCCCGGGAATTCAGGGCGTGTAGTTGATCCTCCATCAGCGCTACCAGGGGGGATACCACGATACAAATTCCATCCGCAGCCAATCCCGGAATCTGGTAGCACAGGGATTTGCCCCCACCGGTCGCCATCAGGGCGATCACGTCCTTTCCGGCGATCACCGTCTCGATGATTTCTTGCTGGGAACCCCTGAATGCGGAATAGCCCCAGACCGTTTTAAGCAGTTGTTCAGGAGACTTATCCATCGGCGCCGGAGATGAGTTTCAACAGGGATTCGATCCGCTCCGCTACCGTTCCCGGTGGCAGGGATTGCACCCGGTACCCGCATTGCCGGTAGCTGTGCAGGAGGCATTCGTGGATCTCACAGGCCTCCTCGTAACTTTCAAGGCGCTCCCCATCCTGGCGGTAGATCGCCTTCCAGGGCGGGAGTACCACAGCCATGTCGTATCGAAGGTTCCTGCAGGGCTCCGTAAATTCCCCGTCGTAGGCCTGGTCAAAATAATCCATATAGGCGATCACATCCGGTATCCCGCGATCGTAAAATACCAGCTCCTCCTGCAAATGCGCTGCATCCCCGAACTGCCGGACCCTGCCTTCCAGGATCTGGCGATTGAATGCCAGCGGATCCGGGACAAAGGCCAGGGGGTTGGTTTTGATTTCCCCGTTGTTTTCCTGCTTCTTGGCCTCAAAGGTCATTTCGCGGATGACCTCGTGAAAACAGCAATATCCCTGCTGCTCCAGCGCTTCCACCAGTACGGTCTTGCCGGTTCCCGGCCCTCCTGTAATTACAATTCGTTTCATCATCGGCTATGGCCCATAGGGCCAAAGCAAAAATACGTATTCCCGGGCGGGGTCGAAAATGGAGCAGGAGCCCTATATTTGTAAAAAATCGCGGATGGATTCGGATACCTCGGACGCTTTTTACGACCGCCTCAAAGCGGAATTGCTGAAATCCACATCTTGGCCTTCGGATTACCTCTATAAATTCATTATCCCCTCCGACCCTGAAAAAATTGAGCGGATCGGGGCAATTTTCAACAATACCGGCGCTGTAATCGAGTCCAAACAGTCCCGGAACGGCAAGTATACGAGCCTGTCGGTGACCGTAAATCTGAAGGACCCGGACGAGGTGATCGCCAAGTACAGGGAGGTCGGCCAAATAGAGGGTGTCATATCCCTCTAGGTATGGTCATCTCGCGGAATTTTGGTAATTTGCAGCCCGGAAAGCTTTCCGCAACGAATAGAATCACTTATCCACTTTTCTTTTGAATCCAGTAGATACCCTAGAATACAATACAGAGCGGCCGCCAATGCATATCCCCGAATACGGGCGCCATTTTCAGAAAATGGTTGACTATTGCGTGAGCCTGGAAGACCGGGAAGAACGCAACCGCATTGCGCAGGCCATTATCAGCGTGATGGGGAATATGCAGCCCCACCTTCGGGATGTGCCCGATTTCCAGCACAAACTTTGGGACCAGCTCTTTATCATGTCCGATTTTAAATTGGATGTGGACTCCCCGTACCCGATCCCCAGCGAAGAGGTGCTGCGCCAGCGGCCCGAGCCATTGCCATACCCCCAGAATTATCCAAAGTATCGCTTTTACGGAAATAATATCAAGCGGATGATCGACGAGGCGGTCAAATGGGACAAGGGCGACAAACGCGCTGGCCTGGAGTATGCCATCGCCAACCACATGAAGAAGTGCTACCTCAACTGGAACAAGGATACGGTAGACGACAAGGTGATCTTCAGTCACCTCCTCGAGTTGAGCGACGGACAGATCGACCTGGCTTCCGATGGGGAAAACCTCACCGAGAGCGGACAGTTCCTCAAGCAGCAACGCACCACCAAACCCAGCCGCAGCACCACCGGCAAGAAGGGGTCGCGCGGGAGCAGGGGCAAAAAGCGCTATTAAGATCCATGGGAACCTTCAGAATTGAGGGAGGACACAGCCTGCACGGCGAAATTACACCTCAGGGGGCAAAGAACGAGGCCCTGCAAATCCTTTGTGCCGTATTGCTGACCCCGGAACGGGTAACCGTCTCGAACATCCCGGATATCGTAGACGTCAATAAGCTGATCGCTATCCTGGAGGATCTGGGCGTCAAGATCCAGAAAAAGGGGAAAGGCACCTATTCCTTTAAGGCAGATGATATTAACCTGGACTACCTGCAGTCCGAGGCGTTCAAGCAGGACGGCCGGAGCCTGAGGGGGTCCATCATGCTGGTAGGCCCGCTGCTTGCCCGCTTCGGACGCGGATTCATCCCAAAGCCGGGAGGCGACAAGATCGGCCGGCGCAGGCTGGATACCCACTTTGAAGGATTTATGAAACTCGGGGCCCGCTTCCGTTATAACCGGGAAGAGCACTTCTACGGCGTGGAAGCGGATAAGCTTACCGGGGCCCATATGCTTCTGGACGAAGCTTCTGTTACCGGCACGGCGAATATTGTGATGGCCGCAGTGCTGGCGGAAGGCACCACCACCATTTATAATGCGGCTTGCGAACCCTACCTGCAGCAACTCTGCAAAATGCTCAACCGCATGGGTGCCCGCATCAGCGGGATCGGGTCGAATCTCCTTTCCATAGAGGGCGTTACCGAATTAAAAGGTACCGACCACCGGATGTTGCCGGATATGATCGAGATCGGTAGCTGGATCGGCCTGGCGGCGATGACCCGCAGCGAACTGACCATTAAGGACGTGAGTTGGGATGACCTGGGGTTGATCCCAGGGGTCTTCCGGAAGCTCGGCATCACCGTTGAACGCAGCGGGGATGATATCCATATCCCGGCCCATAAGGACGGCTACGAGATCCAAAGTTTTATCGACGGCTCCATCCTGACGATCGCCGACGCACCCTGGCCGGGGCTCACGCCGGATTTGCTGAGCATCATCCTGGTAGTGGCCACGCAGGCCAAGGGCGAAGTCCTCATCCATCAAAAGATGTTTGAAAGCCGCTTGTTCTTTGTGGATAAGTTATTGGATATGGGTGCGAAGATAATCCTGTGCGATCCCCACAGGGCTACCGTCATCGGCCATGATTTCAAGTCTACCCTGAAAGCCACCACCATGGTATCCCCGGATATCCGGGCCGGGGTGTCGCTGCTGATCGCGGCCCTTTCGGCCAAGGGCATTTCCACCATCCACAACATTGAACAGATCGACCGGGGTTACGAGGCCATCGATTCGCGCCTGCAGGCCATCGGTGCGCGCATCACAAGGGTCTGATACTTTTTATTTCTCAACCAGGCTCCCGTCCGGAAACCGGGCAAAACGGCCTTTATCCGCAGGGTGCACCGGATCCTGTGAAGGCCAGGGCCATCCCCCGAACTGGGTACGACGGAATTCCGCCATTACTTCCTCAATTTCCTCCGGCTTATTCATGACGAAAGGCCCGTATTTGGCCACCGGCTCGCCGATCGGTTTCCCCTGCAGCCAAAGCAATCGCGAGGGTTGGTTTCCATTTCGGATCGCGGCCGGCCCCTGATCCACCGCAGCTCCCATATTTGAAGGGAGTTCGGTGTCGTTCACCCGGAGCGGGCCACCGGCAAAGAGGTACAAGCGGCGATGGCTTTCCTGCGCAGGCGCCTCCAGGGTTAGTTCGGCATCCGGATCCAGGTCGATAATAGCGATATGCACGTCGCTGTCGGGAGCCGCCGCCCAGGAATCGGGGGGAGGCGGTGGGGCCTGTTGGCCGTCAAAGGTACCGGCGATCAGGCGGATGGTTGCACCCCCTTTAGACCGCACAGGGATCTGGTCCCGCCATAACATTTTAAAGTAGGGGGGAACTCGTTTACCCGACGCGGGCAGGTTGAGCCAGAGTTGAAACAATTCCAGGGTATTTGGGCCATCCCGGTCCAGCAAGGGGAACATTTCGGAATGCTGCAACCCTTTTCCGGTGGTGATCCATTGCACGTCTCCTTCCCCGAATCGAGCGCCGGCCCCCAACGAATCCGCGTGATCGCAATAGCCCCTTGTGACGATGGTAACCGTTTCGAAACCGCAATGAGGATGTGCCGGGAAGCCGGGAACGGTCCTTCCGTGATACATCCGCCAGCCGTCCCGAAGCGTGAAATCATTGCCCAGGGGGCGGCCCGCCAGCGAAGCGTCAGGTCCCAAAACTTCATTGCCCTGTGGGTATCGGTCCAGATGATGGACGCAAAACAGAAAGGGGTCCGGGGTGTCCCAGGGAAATCCGAGCGGGAATATGTGAACTTTTTCAGCTGCCATCCCTGCTATAAGCCGTGATCGGCGGTATTGATTTCGATCCAGTTAGCCTCCGGGTCCCGCAGATAGATCTGCCGTACCCCGTCCGCCCGGTCCGTAACGGCATTCTGTTTTCCCGGCCAGTCCCAATAGGGTACTCCTTTTTCTTCCAGGAAGGCGATATAACCGTCCAGGTCTTGCAGGGAAAGGCAGAGGTGGACGCTCTTATTCTCCGTTTTCTCCACCTTGTCCTTCCGGATCAGGTGCAGCTGCGTATTCCCCCGTACCCGGAACCATCGAAAATTGACGGTATCCGTGGGATGCGGGATTTCTTCCAGGCCCAGCACCTCTTCGTAGTAATCCCCGGTGGTCTTGAGGTCTTCCACGATAAAGGAATAGTGGTCATAGGTAAAGTTGAATTTCTGGGCCCAGCTGAAGGAAGCCAGCAACAGGGCGCCGCAAAGCAGTTTAAATCTCATTTGTAAGGCGTTGTCGTAATGTTTATTTAGGATCAGGTATCGAATTCTATTTCTTTATGGCTGCCGTCGCAAAACGGCTTGTTGGCAGAGGCGCCGCAACGGCAAAATGCGGTGCTGCCTTCCAGCAGTTTTTCGCCACTCCCTGTTTCCAGGCGCATCCGGCCCTTCACCAGCAACGGGCCGCCCGGGACTGCCCGGGCCGAAGGTGCTTCTCCGGCCATTACGCCGGCCTCAGCAGCGGCTTCCTTATAGGTGAGCGCCCCGGAAGGACAGGCGTCGATCTGCGCCCTAAGGGCGTCTACCCCGGCGTTTTCCGGTTGGATCCAGGGCTTTTCCTTTGGACGATAGACCTCCGGCAACCTTTTGACGCATTCCTCGGAATGAATGCATTTGGCGGGTTTCCAGACAATTGTAAAATCGCCTTTCTGATATTCCTTGACTATTTCTCTTGATGCCATTTTATCCAATATTAATTCCTTTAAGTACCAGGCGTTTCCATTCGGGATTCCGCTTCAGGTACAGCGCCACAAAAGGGCAGAGCGGGATCAGTGTGAGCTGCTGCCGGTCCACATCTTCCAGGGCCGCCCGCACCATCCTCGTACCCACTCCTTTTCCGGAAAGCGCTTCGGGTACTTCGGTATGGGTCAGGTAAATCTTGTCCTTGGTGCGGATGTAGTCAATAAAGGCCAAATGCTCGCCTTCCTGCCACTCATAGCGCCGCCGCTCCGGATTGTCGATCAATTTAGAGTTGCCCGTATTCATTCACTTGCCGTTACGGGGGGCGGGCCCTCCGGGATCATAGGTTCGTAGGTGGTGTTGCCCTTTCGCTGCCGGAATTCCGCCTTCACCTTCTCAACCAGTTTAGGGTCCTCGAAGAGGTCGGCCATGGTCATCCCCAGCGCCTTGGCAGCCTGCTCCATGCCTTTATGCCCGATGCTCATCCCGCCGCAGGCAACCACCGCCCATGAATGCCAGGGGGTATCCTTGGGCGCCGTGGTGACGCTGAGGTTGATGTTGGCTACATTCCAGCTGACATCGCCCACATCGGTAGAACCGCCTTCCGGGTCTTTCTGTGTTTCCCGCAACGGCCGGATCTCGCTGTCCATGCCAACCTGGGGCTTCCCGGTCATCTCCTGTATCTTCTTTCCGAAGGCTTCTTCCTCGGGGGTATAACTGATCGGACCCAGTATTTCCAGGTTTTTCTGCATGATCTCGCCGCCTGCCCGGTTGACCAGGGTTTCATAAATCCCGGAGATCAGGGAGATCTTATAGTCCACGTTGGCCAGGATGGCGGCGCCTTCCGCCATAGCCTTCACCCGTTCGTATACGGGTGCCATCCCTTCCCTTTTGGAGTCCCGAACCCGAACCCAGAGCCTGGAATAATCCGGTACCACGTTTACTACCTGGCCGCCGTCCTGGAT
>JBNKHB010000075.1:0-10500 GCA_050290125.1 Robiginitalea sp. | reverse complement strand
AGCTGTTCGGGCCGTTGTCGGAGAGGTACAGCAGGATGGTATTCTTATCCAGGCCGGTACTGCTCAGGTAGCGGTGCAGCGCCCCGAGGTTGTCGTCAATGTTCTCCACCATAGCCAGGGCGGCGCGCGTAAAATCAGGGTCTTCCGCATCCGGCTGTCGATAGCGCTGGTGCAGCTCCTTGCCGCGCCAGCGTTTCCAGTAGGGATCGGGCACTTGCATGGGACTATGCGGAGTATTGTAAGCCAGAATTACCATGAATGGAGCTTCTCTCAGGTTTTCCATAAAGGAGATGGCCCGTCCGGTGAGGTCATCCGCCAGGAATCCCTCCCCCTTGGTCCAGGTTCCGTTGTGTTCCAATTCGGGGCTGAAGTAATGCCCCCAATGCCCGGAGGTAAAACCGTAAAATTCCTCAAACCCCCTGTCCAATGGGTGATAGGGCGCTTGAGAGCCGCTGTGCCATTTTCCGAAATACCCGGTGCGATACCCGGCTTGCCTAAAGTGATCGCCCAGCGAATACACGTTGGGATCCATGCGTTCGCCGCCGGCCGAAGTGCTGTAGACTCCTACTGACGGATAAGATTTTCCGGTAAGCAGTTCGGCCCGGGTGGGCGAACAAACCGGTTGTACGTAAAAATTTTCGAAACGGGCCCCCTGAAGTGCGAGCTGATCCATAAACGGGGTGTCCAGGTTACGGTTGCCATTAAAGCTGATATCGCCCCAACCCTGGTCGTCAGAAATGATCAATATGATGTTTGGCGGTTGACCAGTTTGGGTAGATTGGCCAAGGACGCTCCCTGCCACCAGAACAAGGAGATTCATCATTCCAATTTTTCGAATGGCGCCCATTCAATCAGTGATTACCGGTTTGCGGACCGCTACCCCCACCATGGAATCGGCCGTGCCGTAATACAAGAACCATTGATCGTGGTAATAAACCAGGCCTTCGATAAAAGTAGTCCCCGCCTGATACTGACCGGTTATTTCATGAGGCAGGCTTGGGCAGATAAAAGGGGTTTCAAGCCTCCTGAGCAGTTGGTCCGGATGCTTCGGATCGAACAGCGCCTGGCCCCCGCAATAGCTGCCCGGAGGCGTTTCCTTGCCGGCACCCTCGCCATTCAGGTTTTTGCCGTTGTAGAGGAGCAGGATCCCGTCCGCAGTGAATAAGGCCGGAGGGCCGGGTTCCACCAAATGGCTGTCAAAGGCCCCTGGCGTAGGCAGAAAGGAGCGCTTTAGCTGGCCGCTATCATCGAGTTGCGGTATCCAGTCCAGGCCATTATCCGAATAGGCGACATTTACGAAGGTTTCTCCCCAGTACATTACATATCGCCCTTCGATCCGTTTTGCGACAAGCCTTCCGTCCTTAAGCTCGGTAAGGACAGCGCCCGATTTGCTCCAATGGTCCAGGAATTTTCCGCCATGGGCCTGCTCAAAGACCGGCCCGTGCTTGGTCCAGTGTCTCAGATCCGGTGAGGTGGCGAGGGAAAGTCGGGCGAGGTCGCGATTCCAGCTTGTATACAACATCAGGTAACTGCCATCCTCGAGTTCCACCACGCGGGGGTCCTCCACGCCCCCCGGATAGTCCCAGCGGCTGAATTCATCCGTGTCCGGGTAAAGGACCGGCTCCGGCAGCCTCTCAAAATCCAGGCCGTCCGTGCTATACGCCAACCCGATCCGTGAGGTACGGTAGCCCAGCTGTGCCAGGGGATTGTCCTCAGCCCGGTATAACAGGTAAAGCGTGTCGTTCCGTACCACGGCCGCCGGATTAAAGACGTCAGCCTGCTCCCAGCGGACCGTTTTTTGCTGTACGGGGCAGAAGAAGCGTCCTGTTGAATCTGCTGCCAGGACCGGATTTACATTCGGTTTATCAAAACCTAGCAGCCAGGGGGATTGGGCACTTGCTGTAAGGCTCAACAACAGGCAAAGGCCAATCCGAATCGGGTGTATCATAATTGCGGAAGTGGATTCGTTTAAAGATACAAAGCATTTCATTTCCGCAAATTGGTTGAAGTGTTTCCGGTGGTCGGGCTATTTGGCTACTTTTAAACAAAGATTCTGCATTTATGTACCCATTGCCGAATATTCTCCGCAAGCATTTGCTATCGGCTTTTTTACTCCTGTTTTTTTTCCTTAATACCGGATGCCGGGAAAACCCGAAACGCCCGGAAACGCCTCCGGCCGGGGCGGAAGAAGTGCGGCAAGTCGTTTCGGATACCGTCCGAGCCGATACCGTATCCGAATCCGCGTCAAGCCCGGAAATAGCTCCGCTTGAAAGCCTGCCGGACACCACCTTTGTGCGCCTGGCGGACTACAGCCCGGACTTTGCATATGAGATGCGCTACGCCACGGAGAATAATTTCCTGAATGCTGTGGTTTATCCCTGCGCTGAATGTTATACGCGTGTGAAAACGGCAAAGTCCCTTATCGCCGCCAACAGTGCATTTCGCGAGAAGGGCGTTCGCATCCGGTTCTTCGATTGCTACCGTCCGAATTCCGTGCAGTACAAGATGTGGGAGATCATGCCGAATCCGCAGTATGTGGCGAATCCGGTTAAAGGGTCCATTCACAATAAGGGCGGGGCGGTGGATATTACCCTTGAGACCCTGGACGGGACCTCATTGGACATGGGTACTGACTTTGATTTTTTCGGACCGCGCGCCCACCACGACCATACCGATCTTCCTTCGGAGGTCCTGAAAAACCGAAAACTCCTGAAAGAGACCATGGAACGCTTTGGCTTCTGGTCCATCCGCACCGAATGGTGGCACTATAACTTAAGCGCCGCCTCTAATGACCCTGTGGCGAACTTCGTCTGGCCCTGCCCCGAGGGCACCCGGGAATAATTCGATTGCCGTTAGCCCATAGTGTCCCAGGGATGCTCCCAGCCTTCGCGATACCCCCGTTTCAACAATGCCGTCGCTTCCGGATCTCCGGGGATGGTCTTGGTGGCGTGGTCATAACTGAGGGCCCGTCCGGTCTTCATGGAAAGATTGGCCAGGATACAGCTGGCGGTAGAGATGTGCCCCTCTTCGATATCCGAGAAAGGCCGGCTGTTGCTTTCGATGGCCGCCAGGAAATTGAGCATGTGCCGGCGCGTAGCGGGTACCGCATTCAACTCGATGCGTTCCTCGTCCACGTCCTCGGGGTATTGTTCGCGTTCGTAGATCACGTCGCCGTGGATGGCCTCACCCTCGCCCTGCGGATAAAAGTCGTATTGCATGGTGCTGCCCGCAAGGGTGCCTTTCTCTCCATAGATCTTGAAGGACCAGGGGTATTCGGGGTCTGCAGGCGTACCCCAGCTGCGGTGCTGCCAGACGACATTGAATTCCGGGTATTCAAATACGGCGGATTGGGTGTCGGCGATATTCGATTTTCCTTCGGTCTGCACGTAGATGCCCCCTTCGGAATGGATTTTCGTAGGCCAGCCCAGGTCCAGCATCCAGCGCACCGTATCCAACATGTGCACACACATATCGCCCATAATGCCATTGCCGTATTCCATGAACGTACGCCACCAGCGAATATGCGGTAAGCCGTCATAGGGGCGCATCGGGGCGGGACCGGTCCATTGCTCGTAATTAAAGAAATCCGGCACTTCCTGGACAGGAGGGTTCCCGTTGGCCCGCATGTGGAAATAGCAGCAGAGCTCTACATGGCCTACCTTGCCCAACATGCCAGTATCCACGAATTTCTTCTTGGCATCCTGCAGGTGGGGTGTGCTGCGACGTTGTGTCCCGATCTGTACGGTTTTATTGTACTTGCGGGCAGTTGCCAGGATGGCCTCTCCCTCCAGCACGTCCACACTGATGGGTTTTTGCAGATAGACGTTAGCACCGCTCTTGATGCAATCGATGGCTGCCAGGGCATGCCAGTGATCCGGAGTGGCCACCAACACGATATCCAGTTCGTTCTCGGCCAGCATTTTCTTGTAGTCTTCGTAGAGTTTGGGTTTTTTGCCACCCTCTTTCCGGTTCATGGTGAGTTTGGCTGCCGCTTCCAGCATATTGCGGTCCACATCACAAAGGGCTACAACCTCCGTGGGTGCAACTTGCATCAACCGCCACAGGTCCATTTTGCCGTACCAACCCGTGCCGATGAGCGCCACTTTCCAGGGTTTGTCCTTGTAGATCAGGTCCATGCCATAGGTGCCGAAACTGGAAAGCATGGCAGCCGCGGTTGCGCCCTTTAAGAATCTTCTGCGATTGATGTTGAAATGCGGTTGTTCCATTGTGGTTATTTTAGTTTGTTTATGCGCATTGCTTATGTTTTTCCCGTTATGCGACCAAATCCCCGGGGAATCTCCGATAGGGATTTTTTAAGCCGTTTGCCTGGATCCGGGAATGAAATTTTCACCCGGGCGTTTTAAAGATAGAAAATTAGCGCTTATACAGGCTCACAATCCAGCACTTGGAGCGATTCGTCTGCCGTGCGGACAAAAAACAGGTAGCGATCACCCCCGGATTGGATCTTGTTCCGCTTACGGATGGTGGCTACGCTTTCAGGGAAATTCCGGACGCTTACGTTCGCCTTTACAATTCCGAGTTTTCCCGGTTTATAAGGGAGTACCTGCCTGATTATGAATCGCCTGCCGGGAAAGTCCACGGCTTGCCCCGAGGTGTAAAGATGGGTCTGTGCGTGCAATTTGGGCACCATAAACCGCTTGCCCAGCAGGCAATAGCCACCCGCTTTCATAAGGGCCGGCGTTGGTTCATAAAGGAACTTCAGCGGGCCGGAGAAGCGGCATTCTGCTGCCGCCTCCTCCGAAGGGGTAAACTCAAAGACCCAGGTGGATTCTTTGTGATTCGCAGTGACCCGGCGGCGGGTTTCGCCTTCATACCCCCGCTGTATCCACCATAGCAATTCCTTGACTTCTTTGTTGACATCCTCCATGCTCACTTCCTTTACCGGGCCCAGGGCCTTGCAACCGGCGCTGATATCCAGCATGGGGGAGGTCTTTAGCAACAAATTCGGGGCGGCATCCAGTAAGAATTCCAGGTTCGCAGGAATATTGGGGCTGTAGTCCTCCAGCCGGATTACTTTTCCTTTTCTCTGATGCCGCCGTGAAGGATCGGCATAGATCCAATCCGGACGCAAGCCTTCCGCCAAAAGGGTCCTTAAGATCTCCAGGCCGTCCCCGGTATGAACCTCTATGTTGTCCGCGCCCAGCGTCCTGAAATTATGAGCGGCAATGGCTGCCAGTTCCGGGTCTGCTTCGCAGTAGTGTAAGGAGGCTACATTCTTACTCAGGTAGTACGCATCCACCCCCAGGCCCCCGGTTAAATCCACCAGGATTTTCCCATGGACTCGTGCGGCCTTTGTGCGCGCGGCAGCCTCGTGGGAACACTGTTCCAAATTGAGTTTGGGGGGGTAGTAGATACCGGGCACCGAAGCCCAGCTCCTTAGCTTTTCGCGGGCTATTTGCAGCCCCTGGACCTGCTGCGCCAATTCCTGGGGCGCAATCCCTTCAAAAGGGCTCTTTTTTAGGGCAACTGACACGATGTCAGTATTCAAATTATTTTGAATATATTCCTGTACACCAGTATTTAATAGCTTTTTATTCAAAGCTATACTATAAATTTTTGGTAAGACCCTTTACGATCTTATTTTCAGCCAGAAATTCCTTTAAAATCACCTTGATTGCGGTGTATCCGGGCACGGCAACGATCATCCCCACCACCCCGAACATCAGGCCTGCGATAATGATGATCAGAAAGATTTCCAGGGGGTGCGAACGGACGCTGTTGGAGAAGATCACAGGCTGTGAAAAGAAGTTGTCCACGAGTTGTCCGATCACCAGGCCGAGCAGTACCCATCCGACCTTCGGAAGAATCACCGAACTGAAGTCCATACCCAGGTGGCTCGTCATGGTGAGCAGCAGCATCAGCACCCCTCCGATGATGGGTCCGATGTACGGGATTATATTAAAAAGGGCGCACAGGAATGCGATCACCACGGCATCTTCAATACCCACCAGGAGGAGTACCACCGTGTAGATTACAAAGAGAACGAAGATTTGCCCAAGCAACCCGACAAAATAGCGCGAGAGCAGCCCTTTGATCTTTTCCGAGGAATGGAGCAATTTCTGTTCCTTGTCATCCGGCACCAGGGTAAGGAGGCTATTCTCAAAAAGCCTGCTGTCCTTCAGAAAGAAGAAGGCAATGAACAGGACCGAAAACAAGCCGATGCTCACATTGCCGAGCACGCCCAATAGCGAATTGAGGAAATCCGGGATAAAACTTACGTCGAGGCCGTCCAGGACGTTCCTTTCCAGATCGGTCCTATCGAATAAACGGTTGAGTTCCGCCGGAGAGGCACCCAGGAATCCCGTAACCTCCTGGTAGAGGTGGTTCAGGTCCCGTTGCAGCGAATCGATATCCAGGAGGGAAAGGTTTTTGCCCTGCTCGGATATAAGCGGAATAAACAGGGAAATGATACCTATAAGCACGCCCAGGAACATCAGTATCACCACTACAACCGCAAGCGTATTCGGGAATTTCAGCCGTCGCCGGAGAAAGAGAACCACCGGCCTTCCGACAAGCGCCGTAACCGCCGCCATCAGCACATAGGCGATTACAGACCGGATGAGGTACAGGAAATAGAGCGTAAGCACAATACCGGCCAGGATAAAGACTGCCCGCAGGATTCCATTGGCTATGGTCTTGGCGTTCATTGTTAGTTCTTGAAAGCGTAATTCACAATATTGGCGCCCATGCGAAGCGCCTGCTGACGAATCTCCTCTGGATCGTTGTGTACCTCCGGATCTTCCCAGCCGTCCCCCAGGTCCGATTCAAAAGTGAACAACAGTACCAGGCGGCCTTCGTGGAAGTACCCGAAAGCCTGGGGTCGTTTCCCGTCGTGTTCATGGATCTTGGGCAGGCCTTCGGGAAAGGCAAAGGGCTTTTGAAAGATCGGGTGGTCAGAACCCAACTCCTCGAGTTGTTTGTCGGGGAAAATCTTTGGGAGTTCCTGCTGCAGGAACGGCGCCATCCCGTAATTGTCGTCGATATGGAGAAAACCGCCGGCAAGCAAGTATTCGCGCAATTGGGCTGCCTCTTCGTCGTTTAACAGCACGTTGCCGTGGCCGGTCATGTGCAGGTATGGGTATTGAAAGATCCGCGGATCGTCCACCGAGACCGTTTCCGGTTCGCTGTCCAGGCGCGTACCCGTTTCCCTATTACAGAATCGGATCAGGTTCGGCAGGGCCGTTGGGTTTGCATACCAGTCCCCGCCGCCCCGGTATTTCAAAACAGCCACTTGCTGGCTAAATCCGCTGCTTGCAACAAACAAGCCCGTGATGATCAGTAGCAGACGCATAGGATGGGTTTATCCGGTGTTTATGATGTTAATAGTGGTGCAGGCCACCAGCGCTGCGGTTTCCGTACGCAGACGGCTTTCGCCAAGCGATACGGGTACGAAGCCTTTTGAATAGGCCAAATCGATCTCCGCAGGGCTGAAATCGCCTTCCGGCCCGATGAGGATGACCACGTCTTTATCTGCCGCCACGCGGCGTTTCAGGTCCATCTTCTCATCTTCCTGGCAATGGGCTATGAACTTAAGCAGGGGCTGTTCGCCTTCCAGGAACTCCGAAAGCGGTACCGGCTCATTCAGTTTCGGGAGGAAGGTGCGCAGGCTTTGTTTCATGGCCTCCTGCACCACTTTCCTCATACGTTCCATAGGTAAGGTCTTGCGCTCCGAATGCTCGCAGATGATCGGTGTGATCTCATTTACCCCGATTTCGGTGGCTTTCTCCAGGAACCATTCAAAACGGTCGGTTTTTTTGGTGGGGGCCACCGCCATATGCAACTCGTACATATTGGGATGCGTCTTCTCCGTTTCCAGGATACGACCCATACAACGCGCCGGGTCCGCCTCCAGGATTTCCGCCTGGAAGAGGTATCCTTTGCCGTTCGTAATCAATAATCGGTCCCCGGCTTTCTTCCGTAGGACCTTTACGATATGCCGGCTTTCTTCCGGTGTAAATGAAAACTGCCGAACACTGTTGTCCAGCAGCGGATGGAAAAAGTAATTCATCAGCTTTTCTTTCGATGGGTTCGGGCCAGTTGGGTGCGGGCATGTTGCAGGCCCCACTCGATCCAGGTGTCCATATCCTCCCGTCTTTCAAATCCCTCCGGATCCACAAAAACGAATTCCTTCATAACGCGACCCGTAAAGTCCATTGGTCTTGCTCCGGGCCGGGAAAGAGCCTCTTCCATATGCTCTGCGGGCACCCTCGCCATGAGGGCATCTCCCACAATGCCCACACTCATCTTCCCTTTGTAGAGATATGCCAGGCCGCCGAACATTTTTTTGGAGGTCATCTCGTTAGCGGCACCGTCCGGACGGTCGGCTAACCGCTGGTCGATCCGTTTTTGGAGGTTTTCATCATAGGGCATTTTGCGTGCAGGATTTCAGGAAGGATTCCCCAATTGATACCTGGCCCTGGCCGATACGCCAAGGTCCGTAAACCGGTTTTCAAGATACTTTAAATATCCTACAATTCCTATCATGGCGGCGTTGTCCGTACAGTATTCCATCGGGGGGATATACGCCGTCCAACCCTCCGTTTCGGAAGCTTCCTTCAGGGCTTTCCTGAGGCCGCTGTTGGCCGATACGCCACCCCCTATGGCTATATGCCGGATGCCGGTTTGCTCAACGGCTTTCCGGAGTTTTTCCATCAGGATGGTTACAATGGTGTGCTGGATGGAAGCGCAGATGTGGTCCCGCTCGCGTTCTGCAAATTCAGGATCCTCGGCCGTCTCCCGTTGCAGGAAGTACAGGATGCTGGTCTTAAGCCCGCTGAAGCTGAAATCCAACCCGTCGACTTTCGGGATGGGGAAACTGTATTTTGCGGGATCCCCGGCCTGCGCGTATTTATCGATCAGCGGACCACCGGGGTAGGGCAGCCCCAATAATTTAGCGCTTTTGTCAAAGGCTTCGCCCACGGCGTCGTCCAGGGTCTCGCCGAGCAATTCCATGTCAAAAAACCCGTTTACCTTAACAAATTGGGTATGCCCGCCGCTAACGGTCAGGGCCAGGAAAGGAAAGGGCGGTGGTTGCGGTACGGCGTCCTTTATAAAGTGGGCGAGAATGTGAGCCTCCATATGGTTCACTTCAATAAGCGGAATGTTGAGTCCCAGTGCCAGGGATTTGGCAAATGAAGTGCCCACGAGCAGGGAACCCAGCAGCCCCGGACCGCGCGTAAAAGCTATGGCTGATAGCTGTTTTTTGTCGATATTTGCTTTGGCGAGTGCCCGATGCACCAATGGCACGATATTTTGCTGATGCGCCCGGGAAGCCAATTCTGGAACGACCCCACCGTATTCCTCGTGAATACGCTGGGTGGCGACCACATTACTGAGGACCTCGGGACCTTTGAGAACCGAGGCCGAGGTATCGTCGCAGGAAGATTCGATGGCCAGTATGTAAACCTCAGTATCGCTCACCTTGGGTTTGGAATGGAATTTGGTTGTGCAAAGGTAAAAGAATACGCCCTATCAGGAAACTTCGCAAAATAGTCGTTCGACTCCTGCTCGTTCTGCTGGTGTTCTGTGTCTTGAGTACGGTGGTCCTTTCGTTGCCTGCGGTCCAGACCCGTCTGGCGCAGATGGCTACCAACCGGATCAACAAGGACTTCGGAACCAATATCAATATCGACCGCCTGCGCATTTCGCTGATCAGCTGGGATACCGCGCTTCAGAACATCTATGTCGAAGATTATCAAGGGGATACGCTTGTTCATATCGACCGGTTGACTACCTCCATCCTGAGTCTGCGCGATCTGGCAGCCGGGACCCTGGAGTTCGGGGATATCGAAATCGACCGGCTGTTTCTGAACATGAAAACCTATCCGGACGGCCCGGATACCAACCTCGGTATCTTCATCGACAAGTTGGACGACGGACAGCCCCGCGCTCCCGGCACGCCGCCATTTTATTTCTACGCCTCCGGACTGGAAATTAAAGAAAGCAGATACTCCCTGCGCGACGAAAACCTGGAGCAACCCCAGATCCTTGACTTCACGGACCTGGATGTGGAGGCGGACGGTTTTACCATCCTGGGGCCTGAGGTGCGAACCGACATCAGGGCCCTCTCGCTCAACAGCGCCCGCGATATAAGGATCGAAGAACTCAGCACCTCGTTTACCTATACGCCGCAGCAAATGCGTTTTGATTCGCTGCGGATCCGCACGCCTCTTTCGGACCTTAAGGGCCAATTGCTTTTTGATTATCAGCGGGAGGATCTGGCGGAGTTCACGGATAAGGTACAGGTAACGGCCGGTTTCCAGGAATCCGTCGTTTCCCTGGATGAGATCAATCAGTTTTACGACGAATTCGGCAGCGAAAAAACGGTGGAATTCAACACCCTGGTCTCCGGCACCCTCAACGAGCTGCACCTGGAGGAACTGCTGCTGGTTACGGATAATACAGGGATCCGCGGCACCTTTGACTTCGACAACCTCTTTTCGAAGGATAAACCGTTCCGGATGGAAGCGGATATCCGGG